>NZ_MBEM01000050.1:0-33020 GCF_001954045.1 Mycobacterium sp. SP-6446
CCCGCGCCGGGCTTCCCGCAGACGCCGAATGCCACGCAGCTGCAGCCGAACGCGGCACCGAATCCACCGCCGCCGGCGCCCCCGTCGCCTTGACAGTGGCCGTGCCCGGCTTGGACCGTTCCGCCGCCGGCGATCCCTAGCGCCGCCGCCTCGGCTTCTTCGCGGGTCGGGCCCCAGCCGCCGAAGTACTTGGTTTTCGCGCTGTTCAAAACGAGCGCGATGCACCCGCCCTGCCCGCTGGCCAGAAGGCGACAGTCGCTGATGGCCTTGCGACACGTCTCCATCGCCTTCTGCTCGGCGGCACCTTGACTGGTCCCACCGTCAACGAACTTGATCTGCCCGGTGGAATCGGACATCGCCATGGCAATCCAGTTGTTGTCGGCATGCGCGACCGGCGTTGCCGCGAATGCGGCGCCGATAGCGATCGCAAGTGCTGCTTGTCTCTTCATCAGGCAAACACTATTGCACAAACGCGGCATCACCGCAGGTCAAGCCGAAAGGCTAAGGCAGCACGGTGTGCATCAACATCACGTCGTAGGCCGACCACAGCGACAGGTTGAAATACAGGTCCCGCCCCGACGACCAGGGATGGATCATCGGCGCGTAGATCCCACCGGGCATCTGGAACGACGACACCAGCGGCTGTTCGGGACTCCACGGTCCCTGGGGAGCCGGCGCCGTCCTGGCCACGACGTCGTTGCTGCCACCGTTGGTGTACAGCACCAAGTACTGCTTCAGATAACTGTTGTACTGGGACGACATTTCGCCCACCGGGCCGGGGAAAACCGGCGTCGCCGCGCCCGGATTGTTCGGGACCCAGCGCCCGCCGTTGTCGCCGTTCCAGTATTGGTACTTGGTGAGGTCGGGCAAAGCGTTCGGGGGCACTCGCGACAGGTACGCCGCACCGCCACGTCCCGACGGGGTTCCGAACGAATAGAGGTAACCGTCGGTGCCCCGCATGAACGACCCCATCTGGAAATTCTCATTGCCCGGGGTGAACCCGACGCCCGGGACCGCGTCGGCCGAAGCAGTGCGCATAGACCCGGGGTAGATTCCCCAGTTCTGGCCGTTGTCAAGGGATCTCGCGATCGCAGAGTAGTTCGTTGTCCATTCGCCGTCGCGCCCCCAATGCTGGATGGACATGTAGTTCATGTATTGGGTGCGCCCGATCGAGATGGCCGAGGTCGGAATGATTCCCGTTTCGTGCGCCGCCTTGTGGATGGAGTTGACCACCTGCTTGGAGAGGCCGTTCGTCCAGACCGGTGAACCCGAATAGTTGTTGTTGGGTACGCCGTCCGCGATGTGGATTCCTTTAGACAGGTCACGGTCGTTACTGCGGAACAGTACGTTGTACCGCCATTCCTGGCCGCGGACCTTGCAGTAGCCGAATGTGTCACCGAAGGCCATCAGGGCCTGCCGGTTGGCGGGATCGCCGTTGTCCCAAATGATCCCGAGGTCGGTTCCGGAGATGCCGAATCGCTGCAGCGTCTTGTTGGGGCCGTTGGGCCCGGTCACCCAGTCGACGAGCGAAGTCGGCGCCCCCGCGATATTGGCCGGGGGCGGCGGCGCGGGCTGCGGCGCCGGTTGCGGTGCCGGCTGCGGCGGATTCGGTGCCGCG
Organism: Mycobacterium sp. SP-6446; assembly: GCF_001954045.1. Taxonomy (NCBI): domain Bacteria; kingdom Bacillati; phylum Actinomycetota; class Actinomycetes; order Mycobacteriales; family Mycobacteriaceae; genus Mycobacterium; species Mycobacterium sp. SP-6446. The sequence continues at coordinate 1,619 of NZ_MBEM01000050.1, forward strand.
TTCGGCTGCAGCTGCGTGGCATTCGGCGTCTGCGGGAAGCCCGGCGCGGGAGGGTTGGGCCCGGGCGGCGGTACCACACCGGCTTGGGGTTGCAGTGGGGCCGAGTATCGCTGACCGGGAGCGGTCGGCCTGAGGAAGGACTGGATCAGCGGGCCCAACTTGGGCAGCGGCGCCTGGTCATTCGTATGAGTGGGACGCCGCCCGGTGGGCGGCACCACAACGGGCTGCGGCGCGGGCATCTCCTGCCGCGGGGGTGGTTCCACGTTCGCCTCGGGCGCGCCGCAAGGGGTGGCATTCGCCGATGGAGCCGGGCCCAACGCAACGATGAATGCGATGGCGGCCGTCGACACCACCCATAGCGAAGTGCCTCGAAGAATCGCCGACAAAGGTCACACCTTTCGGGGGGCGAGACGTCGCATTGACGTCTGCGGCTGGCCTATGTGACGATAGTGACTGCTGAGGCCTTTGTGACCAGTGAGCTGCGAATGGGTATGCTTCCGTGACCGTGTCGCAATAGGCTGCAGCGGGTTTGCCGCCAAGGGCCGGTGTATACGGGCGGCGGCCGTCATCCGGGCCGCACCGCAAACGCCGCCACCGGCATTTCGACGCTTCCGCCGCACGGCCCGCCGGCGATGTCGGTGTGCCAGGTGCCGCGCAGCGAACCGTCGGGTTGCGGCGCGTAGAACGCCCACGACCTTGCTGGTGACCAGACCTTCGGGATCCCGTCGCCCATGTAGCAGTCCCATTGGAAGTCGAAATGCTCAACCCACCGAGTGCCGTCCCAGGTGTAATGCGACGGCTGCGGCAACGTCGGGTTCTTGGGCACGGGTCCATCGGTGGCGGTGGCGACGCACGTGCCGGACGCGCACGACGTCACGAAGACGTAGTCGGCACTGAATGTCGGTTCGGCCTGCCCTGCGGCGGCGCTAGTACCCGTCTTGTTGACGGCGTATCTCACCAGCGAGTATTTGCCGTTCCACGACGGCATGGCCGCGTGTGCCCCAACGACTGTGGTGCCGACCATCGCCAGTGCGATACCGCCCAGCACCGCGACCAGTCGCACCACCCTCGAACGCATCGCCTACATGGTGCGGGGTTGACGACACAACGAGATATCGGCACGGACACGGCTGAAACTCTATGGCGCCGAACGCTTCCGAGACCCAGCCGGTCACTCCGGCTTCGTGCTGTCGACCTGATCCCGGTCGTAGCCGATGACCGGCGGTGAATCGCCGTAGACGTCGAGGGTGTGGATGAAGCGGTGCACTCCCATCACGCCAGCGCAGGTGAACCCCAACTCGATGATTTGCGCGGCGGTGAAATGCTCCCCCAGACGCTTGTAGAAATCGTCGTCCATGGCGTGATGGTCGGCCGAAAGCAAGTCAAGGAATTCGACGGCCATCTGCTCCTGCGGGGTCAGCGAGCCGTGTCCCGGCGCAAGCAGGCATGCCACATCTTCGTCGGTGATCGAGTCATGCTTGCGCGACTGACTGCAGGGCTCGCACTCGCCGAGTTGGGCGCTGCGAATGCGCAGCAACTCCAGGATGCGGCCGCCGAGCAGGGTGCCGGCACCCAGCTGATGTCGGGCCATGTCGACCTGTTCGAGTTGTGCGCTGCGGTACGCGAATATCTGCAGGGGCACCGGCGTGGCGTAGAGCCCGGCGGCAACGCCGGCCTCCACGATCTCGCGGGAGCGCGAGCTCAGCTCTTCCATCGGGATTGGCGCAATACGCGGCATAAATCAGGCTAACTTTCTTGTGCGTGGCCGAAAAGGCCAGATGATTGGGAGAACTCGATGTCCAGACTTGCCGAAAAGGTCGCGATAGTCACCGGGGGCGCAGGCGGAATCGGCGCGGCGACGGCGCACGAATTGGCCCACGAGGGCGCGGCCGTCGCCGTGGTTGACGTCGACGTCGCGAAGGCCGCCGGGGTCGCCGACGAGATTCGGCGAACGGGGTCCCGCGCGATCGCGCTCGGCGGCGATCTCGCGCAGGAGGCGACAGTGCGAGAAGTGGTGGAATCGACGGTGGCGGAGTTCGGCCGCGTCGACGTGTTGCACAACAACGCGGCCCTGACCGCCAGCGACTTCTTGTCGCGGGACACCACAGTCACCGAAATGTCGTTGGATGTGTGGCAGCGGTCCGTGCAGGTCAACCTCGGCAGTCAGCTGCTGATGTGCAAGTACGCGGTCCCCGAAATGCGCAGGGGTGGAGGGGGTTCCATCGTCAACATGTCGTCTGGGGCCGCACTCAAAGGCGACCGCACCCGCCTGGCCTACGGCGTCTCGAAGGCCGGGGTGCACACCCTGACGATGTACGTCGCGACCAGCGAGGGAAAGGCCGGCGTGCGGGCCAACACGATCGTGCCCGGATTGATCCTCACCGACGCCGTTCGCGCGCACCTGTCCGAGGAGATCATCGGCCGCCTCGGCCGCGCCACGTTGACGCCGTACCTCGGAGAGCCGCGCGACGTCGCCGACCTCGTCGTATTCCTGGCTTCGGACGCGTCGCGCTACATCACCGGGCAGATGATTTCGATCGACGGCGGGATGTCCGCTCATGTCGGCCTCGACACCGGCGATTGACCGCTCGTCGGACCGAGCGCGTACGCGCCGGTCTCCGGGTGGTGATACCAGCCGCTGGCGGCATGGGTGCCGCCGTCGACGTGAATGGTCTGACCCGTGATGTAACTCGACATGTCGGACGCGAGAAACACTGCCGCGCCGGCCATTTCATCGACATGACCCGCGCGTCCCATCGGGACGGTGAGACCGAATCGCTGCTCGGAGCCCGGCGGCGCGATCTGCCTGATGCCTTCGGTCAGCGTGATGTCGGGCGCCAGCGCGTTGACCCGGATGCCGTGCGGGGCGAGCTCGAGTGCGGCGGTCTTCGTGTAATTGATGACGCCGGCCTTGGCCGCCGCGTAGGTGGCATATCCGGGCGCGGCGCGCACCCCCTCGATCGAGGTGACGCTGATGATGCTGCCCGCCAGCTTCTGCTCCACGAGGATGCGAGCCACCCGCTGCGTGCACAGGTAGACGTGCCGCAGGTTCGACTTGTACAGCGCGTCCCAACCGTTCTCGCTGGTGTCGAGGATCCCCGACCAGAACACCCCGCCGGCGTTGTTGACCAGGATCGTCACCGTTCCGAGTTCGGCGGTCGTCTGCTCCAGCGCGGCATCCACCGCGGCGCCGTCCCGGACGTCGACGGTCAAACCCAGCGCGCCGATCTCCTCGGCCGCCGACGCACACGAGTCAGGGTTGCGTTCCCAGATCGCGACCCGCGCGCCGAAGGCCTTCAGGCCGGCCGCAATGCCGCGGCCGATGCCCGCGCCTCCGCCGGTGACGACCGCGACGCGGTCGGTCAGAAGGACGCTGGAGGGATCGAGTGTCATGGAGATGAATATAGAACAATCCCACTTCAAGGTTTACAGTCAAAACTAAATCTGTTCGATATGTAACAACGCGGGAGGCCGCCATGGCCAGCACGATCTTCGTCACCGGCGCGACGGGGCAGACCGGCGGCAACGTCTGTCAGCAATTGATCGAGCGGGGCGACCACGTTCGGGCCCTGGTTCGCAATCCCGACGACGCCGCGCCGCTGGCCGGGGTCGGCGTCGAGCTGGTCAAGGGCGACATCACGGATGCCGACGACGTGCTGCACGCGGCGAAGGGCGCCGAGGCAGCCATTCACTGCGCGGCGCTGCTGGGCGGCGCGAGTCAGGACCTGGAGGACTTCAAGGCGGTCAACACCGTCGGCACCACCAACGTCCTGGATGCGGCCAAATCCCAAGGCATGCGCCGGGTGGTTGCCCTGAGCACCGCGACGTTCCTCGACCTGAGCACCGGCGTCGATTTCGAAGAGGCGCCCGTCCTGAAGAACCCGCCCGGTGACCCCTACACCGTCACCAAGCTGGCCGCCTTCCTGGAGGCGCACCGGCGTGCCGCCGCGGGCGACGACGTGCTGACGTGTCATCCAGGCGCGATCTTCGGGCCCGGCCTGGTCGTGGAACGCGCCTTGCACCGCACCAGCTTCAACCGGGTGCTGCTGGCGGGCATGCGCGGAAAGATTAAGCGCTATCTGGCTTTTCCGGTGACGTGGGTCGCCGGGGCGGATGTCGCGAAGGGCGCGATCGCCGCGCTGGACAAAGGGATGGCCGGCGAGCGATACCTGTTGGTCGGCCGGCCCGACGACACATTCAGCACGGCCGGTGGCATCAATCGCGCGTGCGAGATCGCCGGAATCGACCACCGCGTCGAGGATCTCGACTACCGCACCGATCCCGAGGCGCTGACCGCCGAATTCGGGCCCACGCTGATGGCCATCGCGGAGGCCGCGGCGAAGAGCAACCGCCGACCCCGAGCGACCGACAATCTGACCACCCGGCGCCTCGGGTATGAGCCCATGTCCTTCGAAGACGGCCTGCGACGGCTGATCTCATGGCTGTGCAAACTCGGCAAGCTGTAAACGCCGCCGCCGCGTCGGTCGCCGATCGTATCCTCGACGCGGCGCAGCGGCTCGCGTTCCGGACCGGCGCCCGCAAGTTGTCGCTGTCGGACGTCGCGACGCTGGCCGGGGTGTCCCGGCCGACCATCTACCGCTACTTCGTTTCCAAGGAAGAGCTCATCGATGCGCTGGGAAAACGCGAGCGCCGGCGCTTCACCGCCGCATTGGACGAAGCGACGTCGGGCGTCGTCGGGGTCGCACGACTGGAAGCCGCGGTCGACGTCGTCGCGACCTTCGTCGAGGCCCAGCCACCCGGGCGCCTGCTCGATCTCGAGCCGGGATTTGCACACGAACAGATGGCGCAGGCCTTACCCATGCTCGCCGAAGGCCTGTTGGCGGTGTTGCAGCGTTGCGCCCGCGAGGGTGCCTTCCTCACGCCGGTCGACCCTCGCGCTCTGGCCGGCGCCATCGCACGAACCGCGTTGAGCCATTACATATTTCCCGACGCCGACCGCGCCGCCGCGCGAAAGCAGATCTGCGCCGCGGCCGGTCTGTCCGCTCACTTCACCTGAAACTTGGTGGCGCCGTAGGGTTCCGACGTGCCGAGAGCGAACACCGTCTCGGGCGTGACGCGATAGAGATGCCACGGCGCGGGGCCGGCCGAGGGAGCGCTGAACTCCGCCGTCAGCGCGTCGCCCTCGACGCGGCACGGCCAGCCGTCACGCGCGAAAACGTCTGCGACGGACGCCAGTTCGCCGGCGTCGGTAACCCGGCGGGCGGACCCTTCGACGACAAGATCGAACGGATCGGTGGCGACGGACAGTACGCATCGCGGATCGCGGGCCAAGTTACGCGATTTCCTGGTGGCCGGGCCGGAGGTGAAGTACCAGCTGCCGTCCCACGGAAGCACCCCGAGCGGCATCACATGCGGGGTGCCGTCGGGATTGATCGTGGTGAGCCACACCGTGTGGCGTTGCGGGCCGCCGGTTTCCGGCGCCTGGGTCAGCTGACTGTCCAGCACGGCTTTGACCCGAGCCCACTGAATGGCCGGCGCACCATAGCCGTCGAGATTGCGTTGTGTGATCGTCATATCGGTGTTGACCGATGCCGGACCCAGAACTCATCGCTTCCGTAGCAGGAACAGGCCATAGGCCGCTATCGACTGCGAGTCCGTGATCACACCCGAGCGGATCATCCGCTCGACGTCGTCGCGCGCGAACCATTGGCTGTGCATGTCCTGCTCCTCGTGCTCGCGGCGGGATTCGCCCTCGGAGATCCCGGTGGCCAGGAAAACCCACCCGCGCTGACTGCTCAGTCCCGGCGCCACGTCGAGCTGGCCGAGCGCCTCGAACGATGCCGCACGTAGCCCGGTTTCCTCGCGCAGCTCGCGCGCCGCCAGCTCGGACGGCTCGCTTTCCGCCAGATCCGGAGCCGTGCCCTGTGGAAACTCCCAGCGCCGCGCGCCGAGCGGATACCGGAACTGTTCGACCAAGGAGAAGCTCCGTCCGTCATAAGGCAGCACCAGCGCATAGGTCGGCTTGTCCACCACGGCGAAGATGCCCGCGCTGCCGTCGGCACGACGGATGTCGTCCTCTCGAAGCACCATCCACCGGTTCCGATAGATTTCGCGGGATGCGACGCGTTCGATGAAAGGCACGCCGCCAGTATCGCGGTCAGCGCAATTCCGAGTCCTATGAGGCGGGTGTTTCGGCGGCCCGTTTGATGCGCCGCAGTGTCTCCTCGATCCCCTGGTTGACCTGACGTCCCCGCGGCATAAGCGCTTCAGCGAGTCGAGTGGGCGCCGAACACCACACGAACTGAAAGGACTCGGTGAGCGACGTGCCGGACGACGACGGCTCCATCGTGTAAAGCCAACGTGTTTCTTCACGCCCAGTGCCGTCGTTGACCGTGCTGAAGCTGAATTCACGGCCCCGGTCGGCGGCAACGACCACGGCCGTTCTTTGCCACCGCAGCAGACCGCGCCGGTTGTACCCGCGAAACCGCGCGCCCGGGGCCGCCTCAGTTACCCCGTCAAGCCACTCGCACCGGTAGCATTCGGGGCTCCATTCGCCCATCCGGGTGACGTCAGCGATGAGGTCGTATACGAGATCGGGAGGCGCGACGATCTCGATGCTGCTGCGCCCGCGCTGGGCTGTGGGCATGCTGCGACTCTACTTGTGGCACAACGATGTCGTGCGAAGCAGCACTTTTGCTGGGACAAATCCGCACGGTAGCGTTGGTGAGCATGCGTCGGCACATCATCGTCAGCGGTGACGACGCACTGGCGACCACGATCGTCGAGGAGCTCAACAACGCCGGTGTGCACATCGTCAAAGTCACCACCGCCGCCGAGCTCGCCGACGCCGGGGTGACGCGCGCGCTCGCCGTGGTCTGCGCCGGAGACGATGACGCGATCAATCTCGAAATCGCCCTGCTGGCAAGGAAAGCCAACCCCAACGTACGGGTGGTGGCGCGGCTGGCCAACGACGTCCTGCGCACGGCTCTGACTGCCGACAAGCGGCCCGGCGCGATTCTGGATGTGGCGGAGCTCGCTGCGCCGTCGGTCGTCGAGGCATGTCTGGCGCACACGGCGCACCCGTTCGAGGCGGCGGGCATCAAATTCGTTGTCTCGGGCGCCGAAGCACCGCGGGACGCGACGCTACGCGAGATCTACGGCGACCTAGCACCGGTGGCCGTGATTCACGGCGAGAACACCTCTGCCCCGGGCGAGGTGGAGGTGTGCCCCGGCCGGGATCTGCCGGTGCACGCCGGCGACTGGACCGCGATGATCGGTACCGCCGACGAGCTGGCCACCCGCGGCATCAAGATCCCGCGGTCCACCGCGAGGCGCTCCCGCCGGCCCCTGCTGCGGCGGGCACTCGATGCCGGGCGCGGCGTGCGCGACGACCTCAACCCGATGTTCCCGCAGGCGCTGCTGGCGGCGGCCGCCCTGCTGCTCGGATCGACGATCGTGTTGCGCCTGTTCTATCAGCCGCATCCGAAAATGTCGTGGCTCGACGCGTTGTACTTCAGCACCGAGACGATGGCGACGGTGGGATACGGCGACTTCAGCTTCCTGCAGCAGCCCACGTGGCTGCGGCTGTTCAGCATCATGTTGATGTTCGCCGGCGTCACCACCACCGCACTGCTTGTCGCGTTCATCGCCGACCTGCTGCTTTCGCGGCGTTTCGTTCACTCGGCCGGCCGGCGTCGGGCGCGCCACCTACGCAATCACGTCATCGTCGTCGGGCTGGGTTCGTTCGGCATCCGCGTCGTCAGCGATTTGACAGCCGCCGGATACGACGTCGCGGTCGTCGAGCGCGACGAGAACAACCGCTACCTGTCGACGGCGGCCGACCTCGACGTACCGGTGATTTTCGGGGACGCGACGCTGCGCCAGACCCTGGAATCGGCCGGCGTTGCGCGGGCCCGGGCGGTAGCGGTGCTGACCCAGGACGACATGGTGAACATCGAGACCGGAATCGTGCTGCGCGAGATGCTGGGGCCCAGGGTGATGCCCGACATCGTCCGGACCGACGTTCCGCTTGTGCTACGCGTATACGACCGCGCGCTGGGGAACGCGGTGGCGCAGCGGTTCGGATTCGAAAACGTGCGGTCGACCGTCGAACTGGCCGCGCCGTGGTTCATCGGCGCCGCAATGGGGCTGCAAGTGCTGGGGACGTTTTCCGTCGGGCAACGCTCCTTCATGGTCGGCGGCATGCACGTGGCGGCCGGCAGCGAACTCGACGGGCTGAAGATGTTCGAGCTGTCCACCCAGACCCGCGTCATCGCGATCACCCGCCAGGACGCGCCCGTCGCGCTCCACCCGCGACGCGACGCATGGCTTCGTGGAGGCGACACCGTCTACCTCGTCGGCCCGTACCGCGAGCTGCTGGCGACGCTGCGCAAGGGGCAGCCTCCCCAGGAACCGGCCGCCGGCCCCGATACCAATGAGCGCGCGTCGGCCTAGAGCTGCCTGGCCACGTCGGCCGCGCGGCGCAGCTGGTCGAGATCGGAGCTGGTCGGAATCAGCTGGACCTCGTCGGCGCCGATCGCTTCGAACTTTCGCAGGACGGCCAGCAACTCGTCCTCGCTGCCGGCCCAGCCGGTCATCGGTGCCATCGCGTCGACGTACTCCGGCGGTATCCAGTTCATATAGCGGCGCAGATGGCGATGCACCTGGGCGCGGGCGTGCTCGGGCGACCCGAACGCGAACCAAAACGACGTCATCAGCTGCGGTTTCGGCTTGCCGGCCTGCGCCCACGCCGCCCGCGCCACGTCGAACAACTCGTTCTGCTTGGTGGCGTCCAGGTCCAGGGTGGTGCCGGCCAGGCCGTCGGCCCAGGCCGCCGCGCTGCGGATGGCCTTGGGTCCCATGCTTCCGACGAGCAGCGGAGGACCACCGGGCTGGACCGGCAGCGGCCCGACCGCCAGCACCGACTCGCTGACCTTTTCGCCGGCCCACACCCGCTTCATCACCGCGACGCGGTCGGCCAAGGCGCGCATCGTCTGCGTCGCCGGATCGGCGCCGACGGCGTGGTAGTCCTCGTGCCTGCCGCCCACGCCGACCCCCACGGTCAGGCGCCCGCCGCAGAGCAGGTCGCCGGTCGCCAGGGCCTTCGCCAGCAGCACCGGCTCGTGCAGCTGCGGCACGATCACCGTGCTCACCAGCCGTACGCGGCCGGTCCACGCGGCCAGCGCCCCGAGCAGCGTCAGGTGGTCCGGATTGTCGAAAGCGATGCGCTCGCCCCAGCACAGCGACGAGAACGGCCCTTCGTCGATGCCCCGGGCCCAGCTCTGCAAAATTCCCGCATCCAGATCCGGCTCCATCACCGGCATCGTCATGGCTATTCGCACGACGGCGATTCTGGCATGCCTGCAACATGCAGATCCTCAAGTGGCAGCATGGTCACGTGGGCGTCACCTGTTCTTCGATCGCGCATGTCCGCCTCACGGTCAGCGACATCGAGCGATCCCGGCAGTTCTACGAGAGTGTCTTCGATTGGCCGGTATTGCTCGAGGTTCCGGAGAACGCCGACGACGCAACGCGCGATCAGTTGAGCTTCCTGTTCGGCGGCGTGATCTACGACCTGGGCGGGACGCTGCTCGGATTGCGGCCGGTCGCAACCGACCGATTCCACGAGGACCGCGCCGGCCTCGACCACATCGCTTTCCGGCTGAACAATAGGGCCGAATTGGATTCCGCGGCTACACATCTCGACGAAATCGGCGTCGAGCACGAACCGGTCAAGGACATCGGGCCGTCGTACATCCTGGAGTTCCGCGACCCCGACAACATCGCCCTTGAGCTGACGGCGCCGAAGTAGCCGTGACCGACGATCCCCGCGCCGACGTCGTGTCTCGGCAGTACGATCGGTGGCGCTATCCGCCCCCGATCCAGGACCTCGAGGTCTACTCCAAAACCAACTGGGAGTGGTTCGACCCGTTTCGATCCCACCGGATCCTGTGGCCCGACCGGGAATACCGACCCGACCTCGACATCCTGATCGCGGGATGCGGTGCGAATCAGGCGGCGGTGTTCGCCTTCAGCAACCGGGCCGCCAAAGTGGTGGCGGTCGACGTCAGCCAGTCGGCGCTGGATCATCAGCAATACCTCAAGGACAAGCACGGCCTACACAACCTCGAACTGCACAAGCTGCCGATCGAAGAGTTGTCAACGCTGCAACGAGACTTCGACCTGATCGTGTCCACCGGCGTGCTGCATCACATGGCGGATCCCTTGACCGGCATGAAAGCACTCGGCGGCTGCCTGCGGCGCGACGGCGCGATCGGCGTCATGCTCTATGCGAAATACGGCCGGATCGGGGTCGAGTTGCTCGAATCGGTCTTCCGGGACTTGGGGCTGTCGCAGGATGACGAGTCGGTGCAGCTGGTCAAGGACGCGATCCCGACGCTGCCCGCGGAGCATCCCGTCCGAAATTACTTCAAGGTGGCCCGCGATCTGCACGACGACGGCGCCGTCGTCGACACGTTCTTACACGGCCGCCAGCGAAGCTACACGGTCCAGGAGTGCCTGGAGCTCGTCGCTTCCGCGGGGCTCGAATTCCAGGGCTGGTTTCACAAGACGCCCTACTATCCGCACGAAATTCTCATGCCGGCGAGCAGATTTCACGCCGCCCTGGCGAAACTGCCCGATATCAAACTCTGGTCGGCTATGGAGCGGATACAAACTCTGAATGCGACACACTTCTTCATGGCGTGTCGCCCGGACCGTCCGAAAGAGCAGTACACGATCGACTTCTCGACGGCCGAATCTCTGGACTACGTCCCGGAATTGCGCACCGCATGCGTCCTGTCCGAAGCCGACCTCATCTGGCCCGGCGGCGCCAGGCTGACGCTCGGCCCCGATCGGCTGGCGTTCGTGCAACTCGTCGACGGACGCCGCACCATCCGCGAGATCGCGGCGAGCGTCGCACAGCCCGCTGAGATGGCTCGCGAGCTCTTTCAGGCGCTGTGGCGTCTCGACGTCCTCGCCGTGGCGCTCGCCACGAGCTGATGTCGAGGGAATACTGGAAAGAACTATGTCCATCAGTTTCAACCACACCATCGTCGCCTCGCGCGACAAGCAGGAGTCCGCGCAATTTCTCGCCGACCTGTTCGGCCTACCCAGCCCGAAGCCGCTCGGCCACTTCATGGTTCTCTCGCTCGATCACGGCGCCAGCCTCGATTACGCGGACGCGCCCGAGGGTGAGGACATCCGGCGGCAGCACTACGCCTTCCTCGTCTCCGAGCAGGAGTTCGACGCGATCTACGGCAAGATCAAATCGCGCGGCATGGAGCACTGGGCGGATCCCCGGCAACAGCGGCCCGGTGAGATCAACCAGCGCGACGGCGGGCGCGGGGTGTACTTCCTGGATCCCTCCGGGCACGCCATGGAGATCCTCACCCGCCCCTACGGCTCGGGCGGCTAGTCGCTTCTGTGCGGTGAGCCGTGCCGGACGCTCTCCTGCGCCCGATAGTCATTGGCGAGCTGCGCGACATGCTTGGGCAGGGCGCCGGCGGCGACATCCGCCAACGTCGTTTCCTCCAGGACCGACCGCATGCTGGCGCGCAGCGCCCGCCACACGTCGGTCAGCGCCGTCGTCGGGCCGGAGTACGGCAGGTCGCCGAGCCCGATGTCGCGGACGCTGGCCAGCGGTCCGTCGATGCAGCGCAGCACGTCGGCGATGCTGATCTCGTTTCCCGGCCGGGCCAGCTCGTAGCCACCCTCGCGGCCGCGGTGGCTGCGCACCAGGCGGTCGGTGCGCAGGTTGGTCAGGATATCGACGAGAAATTGCGGCGGTATGCCCTGAGCGTGCGCCAGGTCATCCGTCTTGACCAGCGAGCCAGCGCTGGCCGTCGCGAGCTGCACCATCGCCCGCACCGCATACTCCGCCTTGGCTGACATGCGCACCCTGAGGATTGTGCCATCCGCCCATAGCGACGATGCGTTCCGCGCTAGGGCCGCGACTCGAGTAGCTCGATGACGCTCTCCGCCAACTCATCGAGCGGACGATCGGAGGTGAGCCGCAAGTCGGGATTCTTCGGCCGTTGATACGGGCTGTCGACGCCGGTGAAATGCGTGATCTCACCCGCACGAGCTTTGGCGTACAGCCCCTTGGGATCACGCCGCTCGCACTCCGAGAGCGGGGTGTCGCAGAAGACTTCGACGAAGTCGAAGCCGGCGTCGGCGTGCACTCGACGAGCCATCTCCCGGTGTTCGGCCAGCGGACTGATCGCGGGCACCAGCACGATTTGGCCGGAGTCGGCGAGCAGCGTCGCCACATGGGCCAGCCGCCGCAGGTTCTCCGCGCGGTCGGCCATGCTGAACCCGAGATCGGCGTTCAGCCCATGACGCAGGTTGTCGCCGTCGAGAACGTATGCGGGAATTCCCTTTTCGATCAGCTTCCGCTCAACGAGCATGGCCACCGATGACTTTCCGGCGCCCGACAGGCCGGTCAGCCACACCGTCCTGCCCCGGACCGCCCGGTCCGCGGCGGTTACCAGCGACGCGTGCCGCACAGTGTTGGGGCTCGCGGACTGGGCCGAGACATCGCGCAACACCATTCCCGCCGCCACGGTGCCATTGGTGTCGGGGTCGATGAGGATGAACGAGCCGGTACTGGCGTTGCGCGTGTACTCGTCGAGCAGCAGCGGCACCCGGGTGCGCAGCGAGATGCGCCCAAGTTCGTTGAGCTTCAACGCCGTTGCGGACTTGTCGCGGTGCAGCGTATTGACGTCGAGCCGGTACTCCAGCGCGGTGACCCGCGCCCGCGTGGTCCGGGTGGTGTGCTTGATGACATATTCGCGGCCGGGCTCCAGCGCCGAACCGTCGGCCATCCAGCAGACGGTCGCGTCGAATTCCTGCGCGACCCGCGGGTGGTTGTTGGTGCGGGCGATCATGTCGCCGCGGGATATGTCGATGTCGTCGGCGAGGCTCACCGAGACGGCCATCGGCGGAAACGCTTCTGCCACAGGGCCGGTCGGCCCTTCGATCGACGTGATGCGGGTGCTCTTGCCGGTCGGCAGCACCACCACCTCGTCACCGGGGCGCATGACCCCGCTGGCCACCGTTCCCGCATAGCTGCGGTGGTCTTGATGCTCGTGGGTCTGTGGCCGAATCACGTATTGCACCGGGAAGCGCACGTCGACGAGGTTGCGGTCACCGGCGATGTAGACCTCTTCGAGGTGCGACAGCAGTGCGGGCCCCTCGTACCAGGGCGTCCGGTCCGACTTGGTCACCACGTTGTCGCCGTGCAGCGCGGAAATCGGTATCGTCGCCACGTCCTGTACATCCAGCCGTGCGGCGAAGGCGTGGAACTCGTCGCGGATCGCCTCGAATTTCTCTCTGTCCCAGTCGATCAGATCCATCTTGTTGACCGCGAGCACGATGTGCTGGATGCCCAACAGCGAGGCCAGGAAGGCGTGCCGGCGCGATTGTTCGAGCAGGCCCTGCCGCGCATCGACGAGCACGATGACCAGTTGGGCGGTCGACGCGCCGGTCACCATGTTGCGGGTGTACTGGATGTGCCCGGGGGTGTCGGCGATGATGAATTTCCGCTTGGGAGTGGCGAAGTAGCGGTACGCGACGTCGATCGTGATGCCCTGCTCGCGTTCGGCGCGCAGGCCGTCGGTGACCAGCGCCAGGTCGGTGTACTCGTGGCCGCGCTCTTTGGATGTCCGCTCCACCGACGCCCACTGGTCTTCCATTACGGCCTTGGAGTCGTAGAGAAGGCGCCCGATCAGCGTGGACTTGCCGTCGTCGACGGAGCCGGCGGTTGCGATGCGAAGCAGCGTGGCGGGTGCGGCCATCAGAAGTAACCCTGTCGCTTGCGGTCTTCCATTCCGGCCTCCGAAATCCGATCGTCGGCGCGTGTCGCGCCCCGCTCGGTCAAGCGGGACACCGCGGTTTCGGCGATCACCTCCGACACGGTGGAGGCCGCCGATTCCACACATCCGGTACAGGTGACATCCCCGACCGTGCGGAACCGGACCATCGCCTCGAACACCGGCTCGTCGGCGCGCGGCTGCATGTGCCGGTGTACCGCCAGCAGCATTCCGTCGCGGCTGAACACCTTGCGCCGGTGCGCGAAATAGATCGACGGCAACTTGATCTTCTCGGCGCCGATGTAGGACCAGATGTCGAACTCGGTCCAGTTGGACAGCGGGAAGACGCGAATGTGCTCGCCCTTGTGGTGCCGCCCGTTGTAAAGGTTCCACAGCTCCGGCCGCTGGGCCTTCGGGTCCCACTGGCCGAACTCGTCGCGGAAGCTGAACACTCGCTCCTTGGCGCGCGCCTTCTCCTCGTCGCGCCGCGCTCCCCCGAATGCGGCGTCGAACTTGTTCTCCCGGATGGCGCGCAGCAGCGTCACGGTCTGGATCGGGTTTCGCGAGGGGATGGTCTCGACGACCCGGCCGGCATCAATGTCTTCCTGCACCGACGCGACCACCAGGCGCACCCCGGCCTCGGCGACCAATTCGTCGCGGGTCTCGATCACCTCGTCGAAGTTGTGGCCGGTGTCGACATGCATCACCGGGAACGGCAACCGCCCCGGCCGGAAAGCCTTGAGCGCCAGATGCAGCATGACGATGGAGTCCTTGCCGCCCGAGAACAGCAGCACCGGCCGCTCGAACTCCGCGGCCACCTCGCGGATGATGTGGATCGCCTCCGCTTCCAGCGAGCGCAGATGGCTCAGCTCGTACTGCCCGGCCGCCGGCGCGGCCTTCACATCGCTGGTCATGGGCCCCCTTCAGAGAATCCCAATAAACTTGGTAGAACTGACCATGTTTATGGTCATTGCCGTATATAAAACCAGCCCGCCCCCGTCGATGTCAATGACGGCCCGCGTGGCGTACCTTGGGGCACGTCTCCGCTCGACTGGAGCACGGAGGGGAAGGGTTTAGCGGACCTGATGGCACCGTTGGCTACGGGGAACGGTTTGCCAAACGTCGTCGTCACCGGCATGGCCATGACGACGGCGCTGGCGACTGACACCGAAAAGACCTGGAAGTTGTTGCTGGACGGGCAAAGCGGCATCCGGACCCTCGACGACTCGTTCATCGAGCACTACGACCTGCCGGTGCGCATCGGCGGGCACCTGCTGGAGGATTTCGACGACGGATTGACGCGCGCCGAGCGGCACCGGATGGGTTACCTGGCGCAGATGTCCACCGTTCTGGGCCGCCGGGCGTGGGAAAACGCCGGCTCGCCCGAGGTCGACGGCAACCGGCTGATGGTATCCATCGGCACCGGCCTGGGCTCGGCCGAGCAGATCGTGTTCAGCTACGAAGACTTGCGCGCTCGTGGGAAGAACGCTGTCTCGCCGCTGGCGGTGCAGAAATACATGCCCAACTCCGCCGCGGCGGCGGTCGGCCTGGAACGGCACGCCAGGGCCGGCGTGATCGCCCCTGTTTCGGCCTGTGCGTCAGGTTCGGAAGGCATCGCCCAGGCGTGGCGCAACATCGTGTTGGGTGAGGCGGACATCGCCATCTGCGGCGGCGTCGAGGTGAGGATCGAGGCGGTCGCCATCGCCGCGTTCGCTCAGATGCGCATCGTGATGTCCACGAAAAACGACGATCCGGCGGGCGCCTGTCGCCCGTTCGACAAGGACCGCACCGGGTTCGTCTTTGGCGAAGCCGGCGCCCTGATGGTGATCGAGACTGAGGAGCACGCCAAGGCGCGTGGTGCCCCGATCGTGGCCCGCATCATGGGTGCCAGCATCACCTCCGACGGCTTCCACATGGTGGCGCCGGACCCCAACGGCGTGCGCGCCGGGCACGCGATGACCCGGGCGATCGAGCTCGCCGGCATCACCCCGCACGAGATCGACCACGTCAACGCCCACGCCACCGGCACCTCGGTCGGCGACGTCGCCGAGGGCAAGGCCATCAACAACGCGCTGGGCAGTAACAAGGCCGCGGTCTACGCACCCAAAGCGGCGTTGGGCCACTCGGTCGGGGCGGTGGGCGCTGTGGAGTCGATCCTGACCGTGCTGGCGCTGCGCGACCAGGTCATCCCGCCGACCCTGAACCTGGTCAACCTGGACCCCGAGATCGACCTCGACGTGGTGGCCGGCAAGCCGCGGCCCGGCAACTACCGGTACGCCATCAACAACTCGTTCGGATTCGGCGGGCACAACGTCGCGATAGCCTTCGGGCGGTACCCCTAGCCTGGACCCCTAGCCTGGACGGATGACCAACCCCTCCAGTCCTCCCGCGGCGAGTGGCCGCGACGTCATCGCGCAGTTTCTGCCGCAATCGCCGTTCGTCGCCAAGCTGGGCATCGTCGCCGACCACCTCAGCGATGACGAAGTGCGGCTGCGGCTGCCGTGGGATCCCTCCAATGTCACCCTCGGCGACATGGTCCACGGCGGCGCCATCGCCACCCTCGCCGACGTCACCGTCATGGCGGCGGCCTGGTGCGGCGCCGCGGCACCACCCGACCTGCGCGGTGTGACGGTGTCGATGACGCTGGACTTCATGGCGCCGGCCCGCGCCACGGACGTGATCGGCGTGGGCCGGGTGCTACGCCGGGGCCGCTCGCTGACCAACTGCGAGGCCGAGATCCTCGACGCGCAGGGCACGCTCGTCGCCAAAGCGCTCGCGACCTACAAGGTGGGCTGATCGCTATTGGCTGGGTCGCCGAACGTGCACTCAGTGCGAAAATCCGGCCCGTTTTTCGCAGTGGTTACACGTTCGGCGAAAGTGGCTCGGGCTAGAGGGTCACTTCCTCGAGCTTGCCGGTGGCGACGTCGAAAACGAACCCGCGCAGCGAGACGTGCTTGGTCACGAACGGACTGTTTTCGATGCGGCGCATCGATTGCCGCACATCCTCGGCGGCATCCGGAAACGCCTCCGCGGCCCACGGCGGCTTGACCCCGGTCTCCTCCTGAATGCCCCGCTTGAAGTCGTCGTCGGTGAACGTGAGCATTCCGCAGTCGGTGTGGTGAATCAGGATGATCTCCCGCGTGCCAAGCAATCGCTGGCTGATGGCCAGCGAGCGGATCGCGTCGTCGGTGGCGACGCCGCCGGCGTTGCGGATCACGTGGGCCTCCCCTTCGGCCAGCCCCAGGATGCGGTAGACGTCGAGCCGGGCATCCATGCATGCGAGGACCGCGACGTGTTTGCTCGGCGGCATGGGCAGCGGTCCCTTGAAACCGCTCGCGTACTGGGCGTTGTTGGCCAGGTAGTCATCGGTGACCGTCATAGCAGCCTCCTGCGGTATTGCGGCTTGAAATTAGCAACGGACCACCCGTAATTCACGCATGAAAATCAGGCGGATCACAAGGACGCCTCGACACGCCTTAACCTGTCCCAATGCGGCACGGGCGGCTCGGTCGGGCATGATTCGCTTCCTGGCGCGCCGGTTGCTCAACTATGTCGTGCTGCTCGCGCTGGCGTCGTTTCTGACCTACGGCCTGACGTCGCTGGCCTTCTCGCCGCTGGACAGCCTGTTGCAGCGCAATCCCCGCCCCCCGCAGGCCGTCATCGACGCCAAGGCCCACGCGCTTGGTCTGGACAAACCCATTCCGCTGCGCTACGGCCACTGGGCCTCGCACGTCGTGCGAGGCGACTTCGGCACGACCATCACCGGCCAGCCGGTCGCCGCCTCGCTGTGGCGCCGCGTCGGAGTCAGCCTGCGGTTGCTGGTGATCGGCTCCGTGGCGGGCACCTTGCTGGGCATCGCGGCGGGCGCGTGGGGCGCGATCCGCCAGTACCGACTCAGTGACCGTGTCGTCACCATGCTGGCGCTACTGGTGCTGAGCACGCCGTCGTTCGTCATCGCCAGCCTGTTGATTCTCGGTGCCCTGCGGGTGAATTGGGCCGTCGGCGTCCAGCTCTTCGACTACACCGGGGAGACGTCGCCCGGGGTGACGGGCGCCGGGCATGAATTGCTCGACCGGCTGCGGCATTTGATCCTGCCCACGCTGACGCTGACTCTGATGGCCGCCGCGGGATACAGCCGATATCAGCGCAACGCCATGCTCGACGTCCTCGGCCAGGATTTCATTCGAACGGCCCGCGCCAAGGGCCTCACCCGCCGGCGCGCGCTGCTGAAACACGGGCTGCGCACCGCGCTGATCCCGCTGGCGACGCTGTTCGCCTACGGGGTGGCCGGGCTGGTCGTCGGAGCCGTGTTCGTCGAGAAGATCTACGGCTGGCACGGCATGGGCGAGTGGCTGGTGCAGGGCATTTCGACCCAGGACACCAACATCATCGCCGCGATCACTCTGTTCTCCGGCACGGTGGTGCTGCTGGCCGGCCTGCTGTCCGACGTCATCTACGCGACGCTTGATCCAAGGGTTCGGGTGTCATGACGTCTAGCTCGCAAACCGCTGCGGCCCAAGGGGTTTCGGTTCCGGAGGTGGCGGGTTTCGCCTCGCGGCGCACCCTGGTGCTGCGCCGGTTCGCCCGCAACCGGCTCGCGGTGGCGTCGCTGACGCTGCTGGCGTTGCTGTTCGTCGGCTGCTATGCGCTTCCTTCGCTGCTGCCCTACTCCTACGACGACCTCGACTTCAACGCGCTGCTGCAGCCGCCGAGCACCCGTCACTGGCTGGGCACCAACGCGCTGGGCCAAGACCTGTTGGCGCAAATCCTGCGCGGAATGCAGAAGTCGATGCTGATCGGCGTCTGCGTGGCGTTCATCTCCACCGGAATCGCCGCCACCGTCGGGTCCATCGCCGGCTATTTCGGCGGGTGGCGGGACCGGGTGCTGATGTGGGTGGTCGACCTGCTGTTGGTGGTGCCCAGCTTCATCCTCATCGCCATCCTCACGCCGCGGGTCAAGAAGTCGTCCAGCATCCTGCTGCTGGTGCTGCTGCTGGCGGGCTTCGGCTGGATGATCAGCTCGCGCATGGTCCGCGGCATGACCATGAGCCTGCGGGAACGCGAATTCATCCGCGCCGCACGGTATATGGGAGTCTCCAGCCGCCGGATCATCGTCGGTCATGTGGTGCCCAACGTGGCGTCCATCCTGATAATCGATGCCGCGCTCAACGTCGCCTCGGCAATCCTCGCCGAAACCGGCTTGAGCTTCCTCGGTTTCGGCGTCCAGCCGCCCGACGTGTCGCTGGGCACCCTGATCGCCAACGGCACCCAGTCCGCGACCACCTTCCCCTGGGTGTTCTTGTTTCCCGCCGGGGTCTTGGTGCTGATCCTGGTGTGCGCCAACATGACCGGCGACGGCTTGCGCGACGCGCTCGACCCCGGTAGCGGGATGGTGGGGGGCGGCGCCCGATGAGCCCGCTCTTGGAAGTGACCGACCTGACCGTCAGCTTTCCGACCGACGGCCAACCTGTCACCGCGGTGCGCGGCATCGGCTACCACATCGAGCCCGGCGAAGTGGTGGCGATGGTCGGCGAATCGGGTTCGGGTAAGTCGGTGTCGGCGATGGCGGTGGTGGGGCTGCTGCCCGAGCACGCGCGGGTGCGCGGTTCGGTGCGACTGCACGACACCGAGCTGCTCGGGCTGGGCGACGAGCCGATGTCGCGCTTCCGCGGCAAGACGGTCGGCATGGTGTTCCAGGATCCGATGTCGGCGCTGACGCCGGTCTACAGCGTCGGCGACCAGATCGCCGAGGCGATCGAAGTTCACCAGCCGCGCGTGGGCCGCCGCGACGCCCGGCGGCGCGCGGTCGAACTGCTTGAACTGGTGGGGATCTCGCAGCCGGAGCGACGGGCCCGGGCGTTTCCGCACGAGCTGTCCGGTGGCGAGCGGCAACGAGTCGTCATCGCGATCGCGATCGCGAACGATCCCGACCTGTTGATCTGCGACGAACCCACCACCGCGCTGGATGTCACCGTGCAGGCGCAGATCCTCGAGGTGCTCAAGACCGCGCGCGACGTCACCGGTGCCGGGGTGCTCATCATCACCCACGACCTCGGCGTGGTCGCGGAGTTCGCCGACCGGGCGCTGGTGATGTATGCCGGGCGAATCGTCGAGTTCGCCAGTGTGGCCGATCTCTACCGTGGTCGCCAGATGCCCTACACCGTGGGACTGCTGGGATCGGTTCCCCGGTTGGACGCCGCGCAGGGTACCCGGCTGGTGCCCATCCCCGGTGCGCCCCCGTCACTGGCCGGGCTCGAACCCGGCTGCCCCTTCGCGCCGCGCTGCCCGCTGGTTATCGACGAATGCCGTTCCGCGGAACCGGAATTGATCGAGGTCGGCCTGGATCACCGGGCGGCCTGCATCCGCACCGATCAGGTCGGCGACCGCAGCGCCGCCGACATCTACGGGATCAACACCTCCGCCCCTGCGGCGGCGGGCGGCGACTCGCCCGTCGTCGTGCGGGTGCGTGATCTCGTCAAGACCTACCGGCTGACCAAAGGCGTGGTGTTGCGCCGGGCGGTCGGCGAGGTCCGCGCCGTCGACCGCGTCAGCCTCGAGTTGCGGCAGGGCCGCACCCTGGGCATCGTCGGCGAATCGGGTTCGGGCAAGTCGACGACGCTGCACGAGATCCTGGAACTCGTTGCGCCGCAATCGGGATCGATCGAGGTGCTGGGCACGGATGTTGCCGCCATGAGTCCGGCGAGCCGGCGGGCCCTGCGACGTGACATCCAGGTCGTCTTCCAAGACCCCGTCGCGTCGCTGGACCCACGGTTACCCGTCTTCGAGCTGCTCGCCGAACCGTTGCGGGCCAATGGGTTCGACAAGCGCGACACCAACGCGCGGGTCGCCGAGCTGCTCGACATCGTGGGATTGCGCCGCGCGGACGCGGCCCGCTACCCCGCCGAATTCTCCGGCGGGCAGAAGCAGCGCATCGGCATCGCGCGGGCGCTGGCGTTGCAGCCCAAGATCCTGGCCCTCGACGAACCGGTGTCGGCCCTCGACGTCTCCATCCAGGCGGGGATAATCAACCTGCTGCTCGACCTGCAAGAGCGGTTCGGCCTGTCGTATCTCTTTGTTTCCCACGATCTTTCGGTGGTCAAGCACCTCGCCCACGACGTGGCAGTGATGTACGCCGGCGCCATCGTGGAACAGGGTGACAGCGACGAGCTTTTCCGCAATCCGCAGCACGACTACACGCGGCGGCTACTGGGCGCGGTGCCGCAACCCGATCCGGGGCGCTATGTCTAGGCGGCTCCTTGCGCTGGTATTCGTTGCGCTCGTGGTATCCGGATGCTCGCCGGCCATCAACCTCCCGCCCCCGACGGGCGACGTCGCCTCGGTCGGCACGACCAGCGATCTCAACCCGCGAGACCCGGCCACGCTGCAAGACGGCGGGGATTTGCGGCTGGCGCTCAGCGACTTTCCGCCGAACTTCAACATCCTGAACATCGACGGCAACTCGGCCGAGGTCGCCGCGATGATGAAGGCCACCCTGCCGAGGGCGTTCATCATCGGGCCGGACGGATCGACGACCGTCGACACCGACTACTTCACCAGCGTCGAGCTCACCGGGACCAACCCGCAGGTGGTCACCTACACCATCAACCCCAAGGCCGTATGGTCAGACGGCACGCCGATCACTTGGCGCGACATTGCCAGCCAAATCCACGCCCTCAGCGGCGCCGACAAGAACTTCGCGATCGCCGCACCCGGCGGCGCCGACCGCGTGGCGTCGGTGACCCGCGGGGTCGACGACCGGCAGGCCGTCATGACCTTCGCCAAGCCCTACGCCGAGTGGCGTGGCATGTTTGCCGGCAACGGCATGCTGTTGCCGGAACGCATGACCGCGACGGCCGAGGCGTTCAACAACGGGCAGCTCGGCGGTCCCGGTCCGTCGGCCGGTCCGTTCATCGTCTCGTCCCTGGACCGAACCACGCAGCGAATCGTGTTGACCCGCAACCCGAAATGGTGGGGACAGCCGCCGCGCCTGAATACCATCACCTTCCTGGTGCTCGACGACGCCGCCCGGCTGCCCGCGCTGCAGAACAACACGATCGACGCGACCGGCGTCGGCACACTGGACCAGCTGACCATCGCGCAGCGAACCAAAGGCATCTCCATCCGGCGGGCCCCCGCCCCGAGTTGGTCGCACTTCACGTTCAATGGCGCCCCCGGGGCGATCCTGGAAGACAAGGCTTTACGGGTCGCGGTGGCCAAGGGCATCGACCGCCAGACCATCGCCAGGGTCGTCCAATACGGCCTCACCAGCCACCCGGTGGCATTGGACAACCACATCTACGTCGCCGGCCAGGAGGGCTACCAGGACAACAGCGCCACCGTCCCGTACGACCCCGCCGCGGCGAGACGAGAGCTCGACGCGCTGGGCTGGAAGCAACGCGGCCAGGTCCGCGAAAAGGACGGGCGCCAGCTGGTCATTCGCGACCTGTTCTACGACGCGCAGGGCAGCAAGGTGTTCGCCCAGATCGCCCAGCACGACCTGGCCCAGATCGGGGTCAAACTCGAACTGGTAGCCCGGTCCGGCAGCGGGTTCTTCACCAACTACATCAACGTCGGGGCCTTCGACATGGCCCAATTCGGCTGGCTCGGCGACGCGTTCCCGCTGTCCGCGCTGACCCAGATCTACCAGTCCGACGGGGCCAGCAACTTCGGCAAGATCGGCAGCCCGGAGATCGACGCCGCCATCGAGCGCACGCTCGAAGAGCTCGATCCCGGAAAGGCCCGAGCGCTGGCCAACGACCTCGACAAGCTCATCTGGGCCGAGGGCTTCAGCCTGCCGCTGACCCAGTCGCCCGGCGACGTCGCCGTGCGCAGCACGCTGGCCAACTTCGGCGCGCCCGGACTCGCCGACCTGGACTACACCGCGATCGGATTCATGCGGACCTGAGCCGCCGTCGCATCGCCGGCATGGCGGGCACCGCGCTCTCCGCGATGGCGGCCGCCGCGATCGCCTTCCACAGCAGGCGCACTGCGGCGCGCGGCGGGATCTCGTCGAGAGCCGGC
The DNA here is from genome assembly GCF_001954045.1 of Mycobacterium sp. SP-6446. NCBI lineage: Bacteria > Bacillati > Actinomycetota > Actinomycetes > Mycobacteriales > Mycobacteriaceae > Mycobacterium > Mycobacterium sp. SP-6446. The sequence goes on from NZ_MBEM01000050.1 coordinate 24,412, forward strand.
GCTTGGGCAACCAGCCCGTCGAGATCGCCCCGGAACGCGGCGCCCGCGATGGCCAGCGCCGCGGGCTCGCGAAAGTCCAGCGCGCTGTGCGCCATGGTCGGCAGTTTCAGCAGGACGGAGTTCGGCAGCAGCGACGCCACCCGCTCGGCCACCGCGGGCGGAGTGATCAGGTCGCGGCCGCCGGAAACCACCACGGTCGGCCAGCCGAAGTTCGGCATCTCGGCCGGCAGGTCGTAGGGCTCGTCGTCGAAACTGACCTTTTGCGTGCGGATTTCGCGCTCGGCCACGGCCGGGTCGAGCGGCAGGCCGTCGGGCTGGGCGGCGTAGTCGAGCTCGCGGAACGCGATGCGACTCACCAGGTCTTCCTCGTAGCGGAACGGCAGGTTGGACAGCGTGGTGAATCGGGATAGGGCCCACCACAGCATCTTTCGCCCGTCGAGCAACAGATCCAGTTGACGATCCAGCAGGCCGGCGCCGCCGTGTCCGTAGATCGTCGCGATGATCTGCGTTGCCGATGCGGTCATCACGCCGGCGTCGACGAGCTTGCGGACCTTGGGTGCCAGCGGCGCGGTTTCGGGGCTGTCTCCTTTGAGCAGCAGCCGGCGAATTGCGCGGCGCACGATCACGATGTCGTGCCGTGACAACAGTGGCGAATCGAGGACCATCGCCTTCACCCGCCCCGGATGGCGAACGCCGACGCCGGACGCGATATAGGTGCCGTACGAGGTGCCATAGATGACGGCCGAATCCGCGCGGGCGTCGTCGAGCACCGCGGCCACGTCGTCGACGACCTGATTCACGGTCAGCGCGCGGGGCGGCAGGTCGGCACCCGAGTCGTCGTGGCGTGACATTCCCACCCCGCGGTGCTCGATCATGATCACGTCGAGACCCGCGGCGGCGGCGCGCCGTCGTAGCCCCTTGTACATCTGCACCGACGCCACGCCCGGGCCGCCGGGGATGATCACCACCGGGTGGGTGGACCGGCGGCCGGTGCGTACGTAGAACAGGTCGAACTCGTCAGAGCTGGCCGCCGAGACGGGCCGGCGCACCCGGCGCACGCCGGGCAATCTCGCCAGCTTTTCGTGCGCCCGGCGCCGCTTCGCGTCCATCGTCATCGGTGTCGGCCCGCCATGGTCCCATTCTGCCGACACTCCGCCGAGGCTCCGCCCGTCATCCTCGGATCAGGTCGGCCGCCTTCTCGCCGATCAGCACCGACGGCGCATGCGTGTGCCCGCGGACGGTGCTGGGCATCACCGACGCGTCGGCCACCCGGAGCCCGAAGACGCCCCGAACCCGCAACTGCGGATCCACCACGCTCGACTCGTCGCTGCCCATGCGGCAGGTGCCGAGCGGGTGGTACAGGGTGTGAGAGTTGGCGGCGAGCGCGACCTCGAGGGTGGCCTCGTTCAGCTCCGTGCAACCGCGCGGCCGGGCGATGGGCCCGAGCAGGTCTTTCAAGGCGGGAGCCGCGGCGAGCCGGGCGCATATCCGCAGGCCTTCCATCATCGCGGCGCGGTCGACGCCGCCCGGATCGGAAAGATAGCGCGGTTCGATGACCGGCTTGTCCCGCGGGTCGGCCGAGCGCAGCGTGATCTGGCCGCGGCTTTCCGGGGCGACCAGGATCGGCCCGAACACCACCCCGTGCCCCGGTGGCTTGACCAGCAGGCCCTCGTCGTAGAACGGGGCTGGAGCAAAGATCAGCTCGAGGTCAGGAAGGTCCAGCTCGGGGCGGCTGCGGACAAATCCGTAGGCCTCGCCGACATTGGAAGTGAGCATGCCGCGCCGCCGCAGCAGGTACTTGAGCAGCTGTCCTGGCTTTTGCGCGTCGGCGAGGCTGTCGCCGGCGACGTCGAAGCCCAGCGGTGTGACCAGGTGGTCAAGCAGGTTCTGCCCCACCTCGGGCGAGTGGGCGACGGTATCGATGCCGAGATCGGCGAGGTGGTCACGATTGCCGATGCCGGAAAGCATCAGCAGCTGGGGGCTGTTGATGGCACCGCCGCAGAGCACCACCTCGCGGCGGGCGTGAGCGACGCATAGTTGATCGTGTTGCCGGCCACCCCGTCGGAATTCGACGCCGACCGCGCGGGGTCCGTCGAACAGGACTCGGGTAGCGGTGGCACCGGTGAGCACGGTGAGGTTCTTGCGGCGCATGGCCGGCTTCAGGTAGGCGTCGGCGATGCTGAACCGGGCACCGCGGCGCTGGGTGACGACCGTTTCGCAAAAGCCTTCCGGCCGCGGTGAATTCGGTTGCGCCGGGGGAAATCCGCACTCGCGGGTCGCGGCCAGCCAGGCGGCGGTGGAGGGCCGCGGGCTGCGTTGGCGGGAAATCTGCAGTGGCCCGGTGACCCCGCTGTCGTCACCGCTGACGAAGTGCCACGCGGCGGTGACGTCCTCGATGCGACGGAAGTATCCGAGCACGTCGGCGAAAGACCACTGCGGGCCGGCCCGCACCGCCCATTCGTCGTAGTCGGCGGCGAATCCCCGCACCCACATCATGGCGTTCATTGCCGACGACCCGCCGAGCACTTTGCCTCGGGGCCAATAGATCTCGCGGCCGTCGAGCTCCGGCTGTGGTTCGGTCAGGTAATCCCAGTCGATTTCGCTGCGGAACAGCTTGGAGAAGGCGGCGGGGATCGGAATGAATCGGTTCTTGTCCGGCGGTCCCGCCTCGAGCGCAACCACGGTGGTGGCCGGATCGCTGCTGAGCCGATTCGCGACGACCGCGCCGGCTGATCCGGTACCGACCACAAGGTAGTCGCACTGAATGTCCATGGTGCACTCCCGTTTCGGGGTGAGTGTAAGACGCTCCCGACGGCTGACGGTGCTAAACGTTCAGATCGATGCGCTGTGCGCCCGTGACGCCGTCGTAGCGGTCGGGACTGCACGTCAGCACGATCACCTGACCGTGGGCGCCCACGGTGTCGAATACCTGCCCCATCTTGGCCAGCCGATCCGGGTCGGTGAACCCCAGCGCGTCGTCGACGACTACCGGGACGGAGTCCTCCTTGGCGACCAGAGCGGCGCCGGCCAGCCGCGCCAGAATGCCGAGCTGCTCCTTGGCCCCGCCCGACAGGGATTCGTAGGGCACCGTGACGCCGTCCAGCGTTCGGCTGCGGATGCACAGATCGCTGTCGATGTCGATCTCGAACGTCGGCCCGAACACGGGACGGCCGAGCCGCTGCAGTTCGGTGCGGTAGGGCTCGACATAGCGCAGTCGGGTGGTGTCGCGGTGCCGTGCCATCACCGACCGCAGTAGCTCCGCGGCCCGGGCCCGCTGGCCGACCCGGGTGTGTTCGCTGGTGGCGTGTTCGAGTTCCGTCTCCGCCGCGTCGAGTTTGCCGTGGCGCCCCTCGCTGCCGATGACGGAGAGTTCAATGCTGATCTCGCGCAAGGCGCGGGCGGCGTCTTCGTAGCGTTCGTCCAGCGACCCGGCCGCCTGCTTGGCGTCGGCCAGTTCCGCGGCCACCGCGTCGGGTGCCGCCGCGGCCAGTTCCTCGGCCAGCTCGGCGGCGCGCTGCTGCGCGGTGGCGGCGGCCCGCTGGCTCGACTCCGCCGACGCCGCGAGATCCTCGTCGCTCACTGACGCGCGCTCGAGGGCCAGCTGGTTGGTCGCCCTTTCCAGCTCGGCGCGTTGAGTGGCCGCTTTGTCGATCAAAACCGTTGCCCGGGTGGATATCTCGGTCAGCCGTGATGCGGCCGCCACCGCGGCATGGCGACTTGTCTCGCAGTCCGCCTCCCCGGCCGCCCGAGCGGCGTCGGCCGCGTCGAGTTCGCCGCGGGCGGCGGAGATATTCGTGGGTTCCGGCGGCTGGTCAGCGTGCAACTGCGCCAGCCGCGAGCGCAGCTGGTCTACGCCTTCGTCGCCGCACAGGCCGGACAGCGTTGCGTTCAGCTGGTCGCGGCCGCTCTGCAATTCACGACGGCGTTGGTCGGCCCGTCGCGCGGCCGTGAGGTCGGCGACACCTGCGGCGGCGAGTGCGGCGGCCAGCTCCTGTTGTGCCGCAGCATGTTTGGCCTGAACATCGAGCGCGGTCGCGCCGGGCGTGATCCGCGCGGTCAGGACCCCGGGAATATCGACTTCGGTTGGGCCGGTGGCGGTGGTGGACCAGGTTTGACCCGCCGGCAACGTTATCCGTTGGTCGCCAACGGCGAGCTCGAGGTCGGCGACGGCGGTGAACTCAACGGCCGCCGAGATCGCCGCCAGCTGGTCGGCGCCGCGATCGACTGCGGCCGCGGCGCTTTCGATGCGATGCAGCAGCTCCTCCGTCATGACGAGAGCGGCGAGCTCTTCGCAGACCCGGTCGCGGTCGCGCTGGATAGCGTCGATCCTGGCCAGCCGGGTGCTCAACCGGTCGGCCTCCTCGAGGTCGGCGAACCGGTCGACGGCGCGCCTCGCGGATTCGACGCGGCCTTGCAGCTCCGCCAGGGCCTGGGCGGCCTTCTCGGCCGCAGCGGCGGAGGCCTCGGCTTCGGTGCGTGCCGTCGACTCGGCATCGGCGGCTTCTTGCGCCTCGGCCTCGGCGGCGGCGACAGCCGCGGTGCGGGTTTGGATTTCGGTGAGCAGCCGCGACCGTCCGCTGTGCGCGACGGCCGCCGCGGCGCTGGTCGCGGCCGCGGCCTCGGCGACGAGCTTGGCTTCACGCGCCTGGCGGGTGAGTTCCGCGATCTTGTCGGCGGCGGCCTGCGCGGCGGCCAACCGCGGGCCGGCAGCCAGGCGCAGCTGCGACAGCTCGGCCACGTCCTCGGTCAGAACGGCGTGGCGCCGGACCCGGTCGTCGACCTCGGCGACCGCCGCCACGCATTCCGCCACCGCGGCCTCGGCGTCGGCCAGCCTGGAGATCGCGCCGGCCCACTCCCCGGTGGGCCGGCCGGTTGGGGTGAAGTAGCGCGCGTACTCGGTATCGATCCGCTCGATGAGCAACGGCTCGGTGCCGGAGAGTGCCGCGTCGGTGTCGGATTGCGCGGCCGCCACGTCGAGCGCACGCGACAGCGCGTCGCAACCGGATAGGTCCACCGCGGCGGTCGACGCGGCCTGCAGCACCCGCTGGGCGTGCCACAGGTCGTTGTCGACCGTCTCGGCGAGTATCGCCCGGACGCGTTCGTGCGCCTCGTCGCCGGTGAGCTGTTCACGCCGGGGCGCCAGCACCGTCAATTCGGTTTCGCATTTCTTGTGGAACCGCTTGCGATAGATGAAACGATAAGCACCGCAGCTGATTTCGGCAGTCACCTCGGAGCCGACGTCGCTGTTGGTCGGCTTGACCTGCTTGACTTCCTTCTTCGTCGAACGGTCCCTGGATTCCAGCAGCAGATCCAACGCTTCGATCATCGACGACTTGCCGATCTCGTTGGCGCCGCTGACCACGACCACTCCGTGGTCGGGAAACTCGATCTCGCGGTGTGCGATGCCGCGGTAGTTGGTCAGGACCAACCGATGCAGCTTCACGCGGCGCCCCGATCGGTGAGCCGCAGCAAGAGCGCCAGCGCGGCCTGCGCGTCGACCGCCGATTCGGTGTCGCCCTCGCGCGCCGTTGCCACCAACTCCTCGACGGCTGCGGCGGCGAACCCCCCGATGCCGAGGTCGATGAATTCGCCGTCGGCGGGTATCACGGCCAGATCGGTGTGGCTGTCCCAGGTTCGCAGGTGGGCGAACAGCCGCGCGTATCGGTCCAGGCAGGCGTCCAACGCGGCGCGGTCGGTGACGGTCAGCGAACCCGTCAGCGCCAGCCGCACCACGGTCCGGTCCTTGTCAGTCAACTGGTCGAGGTTCATGTCGAGATCGGCGATGTCGCGGCTGGTGTCGACCTGGCGCTGCAACGTGACGAACCGCCAGCGGCCGATGTGCCGGGCCGTTACGGATACTTTGCGGTGTTCATCGATGTCGACGACCAGGACGTGGCCGGGGTCGGATTCGACATCGTCGAAATTGGTGACTTCCGGCGATCCGGAATACCAGACGCGGGCGGTGTCGCCGACCTGGGTGAGCGAATGCTTGTCGCCCAGTGCCACATAGTGCAGCGCGCCGCGGGCCAGCGCCTCCTCAAGCCGCGCGAGGCGAATCAGCGAGGGCTTGTCTCGATCGGGGTCCAGCACGTCGACGCCACCGTGGGCGACGAGGATACGCGTGGCCGGAGCCGGGGTTAGGCCCTCGAGGACTTCGGCGACCAGGTCAGTGGTCGGGGCCTTGGACCGCCACGGCACGGCGACGATCTCCACGCCGGGCCGCACCTGATGGATGCCGGCTTCATCGAGCACGACGACGTTGTCGGGGCGTTCGGCGGTGAACAGTGCGCTGGTGTAGACGGATGACGCGTCCAGCGGATCGTGGTTGCCCGGCAGTAAGTAGACCGGAATGCCTATGGCGCGCATGGCTTCCAGGGACTGGCCGATCACCTGCGGGGCGAGCTGATTGTGCTCGAAGACGTCACCCGCCACCACGACGAACTCGGCGCCCACCTCGGCCGCCAGCGCCGCCAGGCCGGCCACGGCGTCACGGCGGGCCGCGGAATACCGCGGCTGGGCGTCGCCGGCAAGAAAGTGCCTGGTCATGCCCAGCTGCCAATCGGCGGTGTGCAGGAATCGCATCCGGGCGGCCGCCTTTCCGAAACTGCGTGGCTATCGAGGCACCGCGAGTCTAGGTCCGGACACCGACAAGTCGGGGGACGCGCACCGGCATGCCTCCGGGCGTCCTCATCCGGCCTTTCCGCCGCCGAACGAGTGACCGCATGTTCGACTACGCCGAGTGAATGCCCGACGCGGTTTGCGCTCGGGCGGGATGAAGCCACCCTCGTCTTCCCACCTGTGGATCTGCTTGGCGGGGATGTCCGATAACTCGTGGTGCATGAGCACCGATTTCAATTTCTCAGTGAATTTGCCCATGCCAGGCACTCCGCGCCCCCGATGGCTCACCCGGGACGCGCCTCGCGATCCAGTTGGCGCGATGCGCTGGGGTGGCGACCACGCATGGCCCGGCGGTGTCAGTTGCCGCATGGCTTCGTCCAGCGATGCCGCAGCGGGAAAGGCGTGGTTACCATTGTCGGTATCCAGCAGCCGATCGACCGCGCGGCTCGTCACCAACGCCCATCGCAAACCTTCGCGCTGGCAGGTTTCGGCAACCTTGACCAATGCTCGGAAACCGTCGCTGCCAAAGAAATCCACAGAGTAGAGGTCAATGATTAGCGGCCGGTCGCTGGTGGCCAGGTCGTCGATGTGGTCGCTCAGCCGCTCGGCGTTGTGGGCGTCGAGCGCGCCGCGCACCTCGACGATGGTCATTTCCGGCCGGAAATGGGTGCGCAGCGACATGCCGGCGTGAGCGGCGGCCAACGAGTGATTGCGTGCAAGCTGTCGCGGGTAACTATCGGTGTCGCGATACTCGAGAATAGTTGACATTGTGGCGGAATCCTTCCAATTGTTCTGTGCTGGTTACTATCCGGGCTGCATAGCGCGCCGTTATTTCACTTCAGCTGTGTGGATGCCATAGGGAACGGCTTCCAGGAGTGTGACGGTGAGGGCGGCGCCGCTGGGCAGGGTGTAGGTGCGACGCTCGCCGGGGCGTGCGCCTTCGATGGCGGCGCCGAGCGGAGATCGGTTGGAGTAGACGTTCATGTCGCCGTATTCGGCTCCGCGCACACCCAGTAGGAAGGTTTCGGTGTCGCCGGTCTCGTCGTAGCGAATGGTCAAAACCATGCCGGGTTCGGCAATCCCGTCGTCAGGTGGATCCACACCGACGACGGCGTTGCTCATCACATCATGGATCCGTTGAATACGCGCCTGCCACGCTCGTTGCACGGCCACATTGTTTTCATCGATATCACCGTCAGCCGTTGCGGCGCAACATAGCTCACGAAGGGTGGTCAGTTCCCTTTGGAGCCGCTCGTAGCCTTGCGGCGAAATCCACACGCGCGTTTGCGGGTTGGTCATATCTGTTCCTTTCGTCGCGTGACAATGATCATGGGCTGGCCCGAAGGGCGTTAGGTCCCCATTGAGCAGTCGCGATATATCCGTGAAAAAGACTGCGGCCCATGTCGTTTCGCCACATATATCCCACAGGGCACCGCCTTCAGCAGCGTCACGAGCCGTCCGGCCTCACCAGGAATTGCGTAGACGCGCTGATCGCCGGGACGGGCACCGGCAATCATGCGGCCCAGCGGCGATGCCATTGAGTAGACCTTGATGCCGGCGTCGTCCACGTCAGACCTGCCGAGCAGAAATGTTTCGGTGTCGCCGGTGTCGTCGTAACGGACGGTCAGCACCATGCCCGGTTCGGCAACGGGGTCGAAGACGGCTTCCGCACCGACGACCACCGCGTTGCTCAGTAAATCCTCGATCTCGCGGATGCGTGCTTGTCGCGCCGAGTGGCGCGCGACGCGATTCGCGTCGTAATCCATGAAGTCGTCGGGAACTTCGATGCCGCGGCGCGAGCGGTGCGCGGCAAGTTCGGCGTGCAGTCGGGTGTAGTCGTGGTGCGTCATCCGGACGCGTTGGATGGTGGTCATTGGATTGATGTCCTTTCGTATCGAGGGCGTCGTCAGGGGCGGGGGGGCGCGGGGGCCGCCCGGCCCGCGCGGGGGGGGGGGGTGGGGGGATTATTGGTGGGGGGGGGGGGGCGGGGG
>NZ_MBEM01000051.1:0-22050 GCF_001954045.1 Mycobacterium sp. SP-6446
TCATGCTGGTGATCGACGTCTCGGAGTCCATGGCTTCCACCGACGTCGCTCCGAACCGGCTGGCCGCCGCGCAGGAGGCCGGCAAGCAGTTCGCCGACCAGCTAACGCCGGCCATCAACCTCGGGTTGGTGGAATTCGCGGCGAACGCCAGCCTGTTGGTCGCGCCGACGACAAACCGCGACGCGGTGAAGGCGGCGATCGACAGCCTGAAGCCGGCCCCGAAAACCGCGACGGGAGAAGGCCTTTTCACCGCGCTGCAGGCGATCGCCACGGTCGGCTCGGTGATGGGAGGCGGCGAAGGTCCGCCGCCGGCGCGGATCGTGCTGGAATCGGACGGCGCCGAAAACGTGCCGTTGGACCCCAACGCGCCACAGGGCGCGTTCACCGCCGCACGTGCAGCCAAGGACCAAGGCGTGCAGATATCGACGATCTCGTTTGGCACGCCGTACGGCACCGTCGAGTTCGAGGGCGCCAGCATTCCCGTTCCGGTCGACGATCGGACGCTGCAGAAAATCTGCGAGATCACCGACGGCCAGGCGTTCCATGCCGACAGCCTGGAATCGCTCAAGGATGTCTACACGACGCTGCAGCACCAGATCGGCTACGAAACCGTGAAGGGTGATGCGAGCCTGGCGTGGATGCTGCTCGGCGCGTTCGTGATGGCCGGCGCGGTATTGGCGGGCCTGTTCCTGAATCGCCGGCTGCCCGCCTGAGCTTTTAGGTGGGAAGTCTTCGGTTGATCAACAGCGCCAAGGCCGTCGCCACCAGCGCGACGATGACCCCGAGCCGCAGCCAGCCTGAACTGCCCGGCCCCGGCACCGTGCGATATCCGATCTCGTTCTCGATGGCGTCGTAGTCCTTGTTGAGCTGTTCGAGATTCGTGGCGGTATAGGACTGCCCGCCGGAAAGCTGGGCGATCTTTTTCATCTGGTCGGTGGAGACGGGCACATTGACCCGCTGGCCGTCCATCTCGATGCTGCCCGTCTTGGTGCCGAACGTGATGGTCGAGACGGGCACCCCCTGATCCTTGGCCAGGCGCGCCGCGGTGTAGACGCCGTCGCGTGGATCGCTGGGATTTTGCGGCTTGTTCTCCCCGCCGTCCGACAGCAGCACGATGCGGGCGGGCGGCGGCTTATCCCCACCCTGAACGGCCGACGCGCTGATCGCGTGCAGTGCGGTGAAGATCGCCTGGCCCGTCGCCGTGCTATCGGCGAACTCGAGCTTCTTCAGGGCCTCGATGGTCGCCTGATGTTGCGGGGTCGGCGGCACCAGCAGGTATGGGACGCCCGCGAAACCGACGAGCCCGAGATTGATGCCCGGCGTCAGCTGGCTCGCGAATTGGCTGGCCGCCTGCTCGGCGGCCTTGAGGCGGTTGGGCTCGACGTCGGTTGCCCGCATGGACTGCGACATGTCGATCACCAGCATGATCACCGCGCGGTTGCGCGGTATGCGCATGTCGTGGGTGGGGGTGGCCAGCGCGATCGTCAGCAGGAACAGACACAGCAGCGACACCGCGATCGGCAGATGCCGCCAGATCGACTGCGGCACCTCCGCCTCGGTGTACCGGCGTAGTCGGTGCCGGCGACGGGCCTGGACAACGACGTAGAGCGCGAGCAGGGCCAGCGGGATCAGAGCGAACAGCAACATCGCCGGGCGCTGGAACCCATACAGCGGTAGCGGGCCGATTCCGGGAAGCGACACTCGGCTCACACCTTCCCGTCGGGGCCGCCACTGAATCACCGGCGGACGCTGCCGCCAGTAAAGAGGAGACTTGACTACCCGTCAAACGCTGGTGGACAGCGTGGCACGCAGGACATCGGCGAACTCGTCTGGTGCCGAGATGAATCCGCCGTGATCGCCGGGAAACTCGATCGGCCGTACTCCGAGGAGCTCGGCCAGGGCAACACTGGTCCGGTACGTGATCAGGCCGCCGGACTCGGCGCCGATCCCGACCACTATCCGCGCGGGGCCGCCGGTGAGGGCAGCGATGTCGGGCCGGTAGGCGGCGGTGCCCCGCAGTTCGTGGGTGATGAACCGGGTGCCATCGGCGAGTTGCTGCGGTGAAGGTTGGGGCGCGACCGGGGCGCCCTGGCCGTCGCCACCGGCCGGCTGGAAGCCCGCGTTGACCATGAACTTCGTCATCGCGGCGGCCAACCCTTCGCGGCGGAAGGTGTCGATGATGTCTTCGGTGTTGGCGCGCTGCTGCGCGGCGTCGGGCAGCAGCTCCAGCAACGGTGGCTCGTGCGCGACGAGCGTGCCGACCCGGGCCGGGTGGCGAGTCACGAGTGCCAGCCCGGTGACCGCGCCGCCCGACGAGCCCACCACGTCCGCCCGATCCGCGCCGAGATCGTCGAGAATCGCGGCGACGTCGTCCGCGCGCAGGTCGGGCGTGGAATCTTGGGTCGGGTCATCGACGGGGCTGCCGGAGATTCCACGCGGGTCGGTGGTGACGACGGTGTGGTCGCCGGCCAGCGCCTCGGCGAGTGGTGCGAAGTCCGCGGCGGGCATCGGCGAGCCGAGTATCACCAGCAGCGGGCCGGCGCCGCGCACCTCATAGTGCAGCCGAGCGCCGGGTACGACGAGCGAGTGGGTGGTCATCGAGGGGGTGGTCATGTAGGGAAGACTCGGCTCGACGGCCGAATTCACCGCGGTTCGCGCCGTTATTCCCGGCGGAGCCGCCCCTCCACGAATTGCTCGAGCTTCTCCCACTCCCGCACCGCGGCGGAATACGGGCCCGCGGGCTTGCCGACCGAGCCGGGCTCCAGCACGTACGCGACCAGTTTGCCCAGGGGTCGGCCGGTTGCGAGGGCCTTGTCGACCGTGCCCTCCTCGGAGTAGTCGCCGATGTCGCGGAGCAACTCGACGGCCAGCTCCAGCTGGTCGCGATCGACGGCGTCGGGCCCGTCGGCGAAGTCGTCGGCCAGTCCGCTGAGCACGTAGATGTTCTCGTCGGTGACGTCGACCGCCAGCGAGCCGTCGGTCGCGGCGGTGCGGATGTCGTCGTAGGTGCTCAGGTCGGACAAGTCGTGGTCGTGCTCGTCGGCGAGGTATCGCGCCAGCGCCCGCTCGGAGCCGAACACACTGATGCGCCCGTTGCGGCCCAGGAAGATCGGGCGATCGTCGAGGTAGCAGCGCAGCGTGTAGAACGTCCCGGAACTCGTCATGATCCGAATCGGGTCGATACCCACCTGCGCCCAGAAGTCCTTGTCGCTGCCCAGCACGACGGTGTCGCCGGCCGCGCGGTCCTCGTCCTCGTCCTCGTCTTCGTCGGTCTCGTCGCCGGCGTCGGGCTCTTCGTTGACCTCGGACTCCTCGGCGGCGTCCTCGTCGGAAGCCTCGGCGTCTTCGTCCTCGCCGTCTTCTTCGAGCTCCTCGGCCAATTCGTCGGCGGCCTTCGCCGACAGCTTCTCGTCGACCTCAGGCGTGCTGACGACGTCGTCTATCGCGCTGAGCACGTCGTCCCAGCTGCGCCCGATGACCTCGGCGATCGCATCCCAGCGTTTGACGCCGGCCTTGCCGGTGAAGTTCTCGATCCCGCCCGACACCGTGCCGAGGCTGGGATTGCCGTTGAAGAACTTCGCCACCGCCGGCAGCTCGCACACCGACCCGATGGACGACACGATGGCCAGCGTGCCGGCCAACGCGGCCACCGACTCCTCGGTCGGTTTCTCCGACACCAGCTCCTCGACGGCGACCAGATCGAATTGCCTGTCCTTGGCGGGGTCGAGGCTGCGCGCGTGGGCGGTGGTCAGCTCCTTCCACGCGGGATGGTCGGCCAGATCGTTGTCGGAGTCCGAACGCACGAATGCGACCAGGTCGGGAACGGTCTCGAAGGCGTACAGGTCGTCGTCCTTGCCCAGGAACGCCTCCCACTCGTCGCCGGCATCGCGCCAGCGGGGTGCCCACACGGTGTAGCGGTCACCGGCGGACAGGCTCAGGCGGATGGGCACGAGGTCAGCAGCCATGCGGCACAGAATAGCGACGGCCGGCGCGCGTGCCGGGGCCGGTGCCAGGCCGGTGGGGGCGGACGCGCCGTTAGGGTGCCCAGATGGTCGCGATCGGGGGAGCGTTGGCCGCGTTACCCGTCTTCGGCAGGCCGTACATCTCTTCCAGGGTGGAAAGCACGTTGTAGTGACTGATCTGCTCGGTGTAGTTGCCGGGCTGCACGTGCGCGCCGTAGATCACCGTCGGGATCTGGTTGCGCGGGCCGCCGTCGTCCTCGTCCCACGTCACGATCAGCAGGCTGTTGTTGGCCAGCGCCCAGTTGGCGTAGCCGGACAGCTGGCGGTTCAGCCAGGTGTCGGCCTGCCCGATCGAGCCGTCGTGCATGTTGTTGTCGTTGTTGGGGATGACGAACGACACGGTCGGCAGGCTGGCGTAATTGCCCATCGGGAACGCGGAGAACGGCACCGAATTCTGCGGCGGCACATTCGTGAAATCGGCCCACGGCACATGCTTGCGTGCGTACTTGCCGGCGCTGCACGCGGGCGAACCGACGGCGGGCAGGTCCTCGGCGAAACCGACGAATGTGTATCCGGCGGCGAGCAATTCGGAGCCGAGGTTAGGGGCATTGCCTCCGTTGACCGGGCACGCGTTGCTGGTCACTCCGAGAGTGCTTCCGGCGAAGAGGGCCAAGTAGTTTGGCTGGCTGGGATGTGTTTCGGCGAATGACTGTGTCATGTTCGCGCCGTGAGTGGCCAGCGCGGTGATGAAGGGCGTCTGCGGGCTGCCGATGATGTGTGCTTGAGAACGGTTCTCTTCCACCACGATTACCACGTGTGCGGGCCGGGGCAGCTCGGCGGCGGCCAGACCCACGCGGGGACTCGACGGAATGGCCGCCAGACCCGTCAGCATGACCGCGCCGGCCATTCCGAGGATGCGATATGCCCAGTCGATCAGCGTTCTCGGACTTCGAATTTCGCGCGACACCCCGGGAGTATATGAACGGGTCACCGACATTGACGGGACGCACGCACGCGTGTCAACGGGCCTTTGCACAAAAGAGGTATATACGCTCGAATTCCATGGATGTCCGCGTCATCGACCACCCCCTGGCCGCCGCCAGGCTGAGCACGCTGCGCGACGAACGCACCGACACCGCGGGGTTCCGGGCCGCGCTGCGCGATCTGACGGCGATGCTGGTCTACGAGGCCACCCGGGACGCGGGCCGCGAGACATTCCCGATCCGCACCCCGCTGGCCGAGACGCTGGGTGTGCGGCTGGCCAACCCGCCGCTGCTGGTGCCCGTCCTGCGCGCCGGGCTGGGCATGGTCGACCAGGCGCTGGAGCTGCTGCCGGAGGCCCGGGTGGGTTTCGTCGGCGTCGCCCGCGACGAGGAAACCCACCAGGCGAGCGGGTACATGGAGTCGCTGCCCGACGACCTAAGCGCGCTGCCGGTGCTGGTGCTGGACCCGATGCTGGCCACCGGCGGATCGCTGAAACACACCGTCGACCTGTTGCAGCGCCGCGGCGCTGCGGACATCACGGTGTTGTGCGTGGTGGCCGCGCCGGAAGGCATTGCGGTGCTTGGGAAAGCGGCGCCGGACGCGCGGCTGTTCACCGTGGCCGTCGACGATGGGCTCAACGAGATCGCCTATATCGTCCCGGGTCTCGGCGACGCGGGGGACCGGCAGTACGGTCCGCGCTAGCTCGGCGACGATGCGCGCCGCGTAGCGGCGGGAGGAGGAGCCGGGCCATCGGACCTAGCTCACCAGGTTTGCGCCGCGAATACTAGCTCGTCGCGTAAGCTGGCCGCCCGTTCGCGGGCCCGGTGCAGGCCGTCGGTCACCGGGCAGCCAATCTCCAAGTAGCACTTCAGTTTCGGTTCGGTCCCGGATGGCCGCACCACGACCCGGACCGACGCCTCGTCGTCCCCGCCGGTGAAGATCAGCGCGTCGCGGATGTCGGTCATGGTCGCCGGGAAGCGCGCCAGCCGTTGCGGCGGGGCGGCCCGCAGCGCCCGCATCAAGGCGGCGGCCTCGTCGGCGTCGGCGACCCGGCGCGACACCGCGGCGACGTCGTGTACGCCGTGGCGCAGGGCCAGCTCGTCGAGCCGATCGGACACCGAGCGGCCCCGCGCTTTGAGCGAGGCCACCAGATCGCACGCCAGCACCGCGGCGCTGATCCCGTCCTTGTCACGCACCGCGGCGGGGTCGACGCAGTGGCCGATCGCCTCCTCGTAGGCGTACACCAGGGTGCCGGGCAGGTCTGCGTCGGCGCGCGCCAACCATTTGAAGCCGGTGAGGGTTTCGACGTGGACCGCGCCGTAATGCGCGGCGATGGCCGCCAGCATCCGCGACGACACCACGGTGCTGGCCACCACGGCGGTCGCGGGCCGCTCATGCGACAGGATGTAATCGCCTAACAGCCAACCGGTTTCGTCCCCGGACAGCATTCGCCATCCCGCTGCCGTCGGGATGCCGACCGCGCACCGGTCGGCGTCGGGATCCAGCGCGATCGCGATGTCGGCACGCGTGTCCGCGGCCAGCGCGAGCAGCGCGTCGGCGGCGCCGGGCTCCTCGGGGTTCGGGAACGCGACGGTGGGGAAGTCGGGGTCGGGTGCGAACTGGGCACCGACGGTGTGCACCTGCTCGAAGCCGGCGCGACGCAGTGCGTCAACGGCGGTGGCGCCGCCGACCCCGTGCAGCGGGGTGAGCGCGACGCGCACCGGGCCGGTCGATCGCCGCACGCCGGCCGCGCGCTCGATGTAGCGCTCGACGAGGTCGGTGTCGGCGAATTCGACGGGCCTGCGGCCGATCCGGTCGGCGAAAGGGGCTGCGGCCATTGCGGTTTCGATCTGGCGGTCGGTCGGTGAGACGATCTGGATGCCGCCGTCGAAGTACACCTTGTACCCGTTGTCGGTGCGCGGATTGTGCGATGCGGTGATCTGTATCCCGGCGGCGGCCCCGGCGTGGCGCACCGCGAAGGCGACCACCGGCGTCGGCACCGGGCCCGGTAGCAGCAGGACCGAAAAGCCCTCGGCGGCGAGCACTTCGGCCGTCACGGTGGCGAAAATCGCCGAGCCGTGCCGGGCGTCGCGCCCGACCACGACCAGGGAACCGGCCAGGCCACGATCCGTGAGCACCCGCGCCACCGCCCACGTTGCCCGCGAGACCACCGCCACGTTCATCGCGTCGGGGCCCGCGCGCACCGGACCGCGCAATCCCGCGGTGCCGAAGGTCAGCGGCCGGGCGAAGCGCGCCGCACGCTCGTCGGGACCGCAGGCGGCGAGCTCGGCGGCCGTCGTCGGGTCCGGGTCGTGCGCGATCCACTCCTCGGGCGTCATGCGCTCTAAAACCGGGCTATGACGTCCGCCAGCAGGGCGCCCATCCGGCCCGCGGACGCGTCCCCCGCGGAGACCACGTCGGCGTGCCGCAGCGGCGCGGGCGTGAGACCCGCGGCCAGGTTCGTCACCAGAGAGATGCCGAGGACCTCCGCGCCGGCGGCCCGCGCCGCGATGGTCTCGTGCACCGTCGACATGCCCACCAGGTCGGCGCCGAGGGTGCGAAGCATCCGGATCTCCGCCGGCGTCTCGTAGTGCGGCCCCGGCAGGCCCGCGTACACGCCTTCGGTCAGCTGCGGGTTGCTGTCGCGGGCGAGCTTGCGCAGCCGCGGCGCATAGGCGTCGGTCAGGTCCACGAACTGCGCACCGACGAGCGGCGAACGCCCGGTCAGGTTCAGGTGGTCGCTGATCAGCACCGGCTCGCCGACCCGCATGTCCGGACGCAGGGCGCCGGCTGCGTTGGTCAGTACGACGATCCGCGCCCCGGCCGCACAGGCGGCCCGCACCGCGTGCACGACGTGGGCCAGGTCATGCCCTTCGTAGGCGTGCACCCGGCCGGCCAGTACCAGCACCCGGTGCTCGCCGATGCGCACCGACATGAGCTCGCCGGTGTGTCCGACCGCGCGTGGCGGCGCGAACCCCGGCAGCTCGGCCTGGGGTAGCACGACGGTTGGGGAGCCCAGCGCGGCGACCGCCGGCGCCCATCCGGAGCCCAGGACCACGGCGACGTCGTGCTCGCCGATCCCCGTGCGCTCGGCGATGGCCCGTGCGGCTAGTCGCGCGAGTTCGTCGGGCGCGGGCGGGGATTCGGCCACAGTCGGGCAGCTTAACCCGGTGACGCCTCACCCGGCGGTTGTCACCGGCATATGTCAGGATCTGCCGTATGCGTCTTCGTAGCTGGCAGGTTGTCGGCCTGGTTGTCGCTCTCGCTCTGTCGGTGGCCACGCTCGCGTGCGGCCCGGCGCCGACTGCGCGCGCCGGGTGTCCCGACGTCCAACTCATCTTCGTCAGGGGTACCGCCGAACCGCCCGGCCTGGGGGCGGTGGGCGATGCGCTCTTCGCGGCACTGCAGCCCGCCCTCGGTTCACGCACCGTCGACTCGTATGCGGTCAACTATCCGGCCAGCTACAACTTTCTGACCACCGCCGACGGCGCGAACGACGCGCGCGATCACATCGCGGCGATGGTCGACCAATGCCCGGCCACGCGGCTGGTGCTCGGCGGCTTCTCGCAGGGCGCGGCCGCGGTGTCGATGCTGGCGGGGGTGCCGCCCGTCGGCCAGCGGATCGGCAACTTCGGGTCGGCTCCCGCGTTGGATCCCGGTCTCGCCAGCAAGGTGCGGGCGGTCGCGGTGTTCGGCAATCCGGGCAACCGCTTCAACACGCCCCTTTCGACGACGGGTGCGTTCGCCGGCCGGGCGATCGACCTGTGCAGCGATGGCGATCCCGTCTGCGTCGTCGGCGGTCGCGACCGGGACGCGCACCACGTCTACGAGGTGCCGCCTTATCCCGGCCAGGCGGCGGGGTTCATCGCCGGACTGGTGTAGGCCTTCGACCCTCGGGCCGTTGTGGCCGGGTGAGATACTGCGAGGATGCCCGCAGCACCCGCACTGGCCAACGTCGAGGACGTGGTGCGGCGTCGCGGATCCGACCTGGTCGAGCTGTCCCACGCCATCCACGCCGAGCCTGAGCTGGCGTTCGCCGAGCATCGCAGCTGCGCCAAGGCGCAGGCGCTGGTCGCCGAGCGGGGTTTCCAGATCACCGCGCGACCCGGAGGTTTGGAGACGGCCTTTCGCGCCGACTTCGGCAGCGGACCGCTGGTGGTCGGGATCTGCGCCGAGTACGACGCGCTGCCGGAGATCGGGCACGCGTGCGGGCACAACATCATCGCGGCCTCGGCGGTCGGGACCGCGCTGGCGCTGGCCGAGGTGGCCGACGACCTGGGCCTGACGGTGTCGCTGCTGGGAACCCCCGCCGAGGAGGCCGGCGGCGGCAAGGAACTGCTGCTGCAAGCCGGGGTGTTCGACGACGTCGCGGTCGCGGTGATGGTGCATCCGGGGCCGGCCGACATCGCCGGGGCCCGCTCGTTGGCGCTGTCCGAAGCGGTCGTCGACTACCGCGGCAAGGAATCCCATGCCGCCGTCGCGCCGCACCTGGGGATCAACGCGGCCGACGCCGTCACCGTCGCGCAGGTCGCGATCGGGCTGCTGCGCCAGCAACTGGCACCGGGGCAGCTGGTGCACGGGATCGTCACCAACGGCGGACAGGCCGTCAACGTCATCCCCGGCCACGCGACATTGCAGTACGCGATGCGCGCGGTCGAATCGGATTCGCTGCGAGAGCTGGAGGGCCGGATGTTCGCGTGCTTTTCCGCGGGCGCGCTGGCCACCGGCTGCGAATACGAAATCAACCAGCCCGCACCGCCATACGCCGAGCTCAAACCCGACCGATGGCTGGCCGGCGTCTTCCGCGACGAGATGCGCCGGCTGGGGCGCAACCCGGTCGGCCCCGAGATCGAGGACGCGCTGCCGATGGGCAGCACCGACATGGGCAACGTGACGCAGGTTCTGCCCGGGATCCACCCGATCATCGGCGTCGACGCCGGTGGCGCCACGGTTCACCAGCGCGCCTTTGCCGCCGCGGCCGCCGGTCCTAGTGCCGATCGCGCGGTCGTCGAGGGCGCAATCATGTTGGCGCGCACGGTCGTTCACCTCGCCGAGTCGCCCGATGAACGCGACCGGGTGCTGACCGCGCGGCAGCGCAGAAACGGCGGGGGCGACGCATGAGCCTGGTCGACACCGCCGAGTCGTGGCTGGCCGCCCACCACGAAGACCTGATCGAGTGGCGCCGTCACATCCACCGCTATCCCGAGCTGGGCCGACAGGAGTACGCCACCACGCAGTTCGTCGCCGAGCGGTTAGCCGACGCCGGGCTCAACCCCAAGGTGCTGCCCGGCGGTACGGGACTGACCTGTGATTTCGGTCCCGACCACGAGCCGAGAATCGCGCTGCGGGCCGACATGGACGCGCTGCCGATGGCCGAGCTGACCGGCGCGCCGTACACCTCGACGATGCCCAACGTCGCGCACGCCTGCGGGCACGACGCGCACACCGCCATCCTGCTGGGCACCGCGCTGGCGCTGGCGTCGGTGCCCGAGCTGCCGGTCGGGGTGCGGCTGATCTTTCAGGCCGCCGAGGAGTTGATGCCCGGCGGCGCGATCGACGCCATCGCCGCCGGGGCGCTGACCGGGGTATCGCGGATCTTCGCGCTGCACTGCGACCCCCGGCTGGAAGTCGGCAAGGTCGCGGTGCGGCAGGGCCCCATCACGTCGGCCGCCGACCAGATCGAGATCACGCTGTACTCGCCGGGCGGCCATACCTCGCGGCCGCACCTGACCGCCGACCTGGTCTACGGGCTGGGCACGCTGATCACCGGGCTGCCCGGGGTGCTGTCGCGCCGCATCGACCCGCGCAACGGCACCGTGTTGGTGTGGGGCGCGGTCAATGCCGGCGTCGCGGCCAACGCCATTCCGCAATCCGGCGTGCTGGCCGGCACCGTGCGCACCGCCAGCAGGCAGACATGGGTAGGGCTGGAAGAGTTCATCCGCGAGGCCGTGAGCGCGCTGCTGTCGCCGCTGGCGATCGAACACACGCTGCAATACCGGCGCGGGGTTCCGCCCGTGGTCAATGAGGAAGTCTCGACCCGCATCCTCATGCATGCGATCGAAGCCGTCGGCCCCGACGTGCTGTCCGACACCCGGCAGTCCGGCGGCGGCGAGGATTTCTCCTGGTATCTGGAGGAAATCCCCGGCGCGATGGCACGATTGGGCGTGTGGTCCGGCGAGGGACCGCAGCTGGACCTGCACCAGCCGACGTTCGACCTCGACGAACGGTCCCTGGCGATCGGGCTGCGGGTGATGGTCAACATCATCGAGCAGACCGCCGTCGTCGAGTCGGCGCTGTTCTAAGCGGAGGTTCCCGGGCCGATGTTGCGGGCCGGACGGGTCCTCAGATCGTGGACGTAATCGCTTGGGGCGCCAGCGATTTCGGCGGCGTCGGCCATGACGCCCAGATATCGCGCCGACGGCAGGCCACCCTCCCACGCGTCCAGCACATACAGCCACGCCAGCACGGGATCGGTGGTGGTGTCGGAGGACAGGCGTTCGACGCGACAGCGAATTTTCTTGTGCACGCCGAACTCCGAGCCCTCCCAGCGGTCGAGGTTCCGCTCGTCCGCCGGCGTCATGTCGTAGAGGACGACGAACACCTTCGAATTCGGGTCCTCGACGATCGTGGCCAGGGCGCCTTCCCAGCCGAT
The DNA here is from genome assembly GCF_001954045.1 of Mycobacterium sp. SP-6446. NCBI lineage: Bacteria > Bacillati > Actinomycetota > Actinomycetes > Mycobacteriales > Mycobacteriaceae > Mycobacterium > Mycobacterium sp. SP-6446. Next base: position 11,599 of record NZ_MBEM01000051.1, read on the forward strand.
GTCCTCGCCGCCGAACGTCAACCGCCAGCCCGGCAGCCAGCCGGTTCCGGCCATCGGCGAGTGCGGCGCACGCTGCAGCATCTGCTCGGGATGCATGTTCGACCCGTAGGCGGCGTAGAGCGGCACGGGAAAAAGCTTAAACGGCGCACCCGCGGGCGGTATTCATCCAACGGCTCCGCGCTGCGGCGAGCGCCGTCGTCCCGATAGGTTAAGGACCGTGGTAACGCGCATCGTGATCCTGGGCGGAGGCCCGGCCGGTTACGAAGCCGCGCTGGTCGCTGCCACCTCCCATCCCGACACGACGCACGTCACCGTGATCGACTCCGAGGGCATCGGTGGCGCGGCCGTGCTGGACGACTGCGTGCCGTCCAAGACATTCATCGCGTCCACCGGCCTGCGCACCGAACTGCGCCGGGCGCCTCGGCTGGGTTTCGACATCGACTTCGAAGACGCCAAGATCTCGCTGCCGCAGATCCACGCCCGGGTCAAGACGCTGGCGGCCGAGCAATCCGCGGACATCGCCGCCCAGCTGCTCGCCGTAGGCGTCCAGGTGGTCGCGGGCCGGGGCGAGCTCGTCGACCCCGCGCCCGGCCTGGCCAAGCACCGCATCAAGGCCACCGCCGCCGATGGCACCACCAGCGAGCACGAAGCCGACGTCGTGCTCATCGCCACCGGCGCCAGCCCGCGGATCCTGCCGACGGCCCAGCCCGATGGCGAGCGGATCCTGACGTGGCGGCAGCTCTACGACCTGGAAGCGCTGCCCGAGCACCTGATCGTGGTGGGCTCCGGGGTGACCGGCGCCGAATTCGTGCACGCCTACACCGAGTTGGGCGTGCGCGTATCGGTCGCGGCCAGCCGGGACCGGGTGCTGCCGTACGAAGACGCCGACGCCGCGCTCGTCCTGGAAGAGTCGTTCGCCGAACGCGGGGTGCAGCTCTTCAAGAACGCGCGTGCCGAATCGGTCACCCGCACCGACGCCGGGGTGTTGGTCACCATGACGGATGGCCGCACCGTCGAGGGCAGCCACGCGCTGATGACCATCGGATCCGTTCCCAACACCGGCGGACTGGGTCTGGACAGGGTCGGCATCGAGCTGGGCCGCGGCAATTACCTGACCGTGGACCGGGTTTCGCGCACCTCGGTGCCCGGGATCTATGCGGCGGGGGACTGCACGGGTCTGTTGCTGTTGGCGTCGGTCGCGGCGATGCAGGGCCGGATCGCGATGTATCACGCGCTGGGGGAGGGCGTGAGCCCGATCCGGCTGCGCACGGTCGCCGCGACGGTGTTCACCCGCCCGGAGATCGCCGCCGTCGGGGTGCCGCAGTCGATGATCGACGACGGTTCGGTGCCCGCGCGGACCATCATGCTGCCGCTGCGGACCAACGCGCGCGCAAAGATGTCGGGCCTGCGGCAGGGCTTCGTCAAGGTTTTCTGCCGCCGTTCGACCGGCGTGGTGATCGGCGGCGTGGTGGTGGCGCCGATCGCGTCCGAGCTGATCCTGCCGATCGCCGTGGCTGTGCAAAACCGCATCACCGTCAACGAGTTGGCGCAGACGCTGGCCGTTTACCCGTCGTTGTCGGGGTCGATCACCGAGGCGGCCCGGCGGCTGATGGCGCACGACGATCTCGACTGAACGCCACTCAAAGGCGCCCGACGAACTAGCCTGGGAGCAGTCCTACCGACGAGTAACTGACGGGAACCCCCGATGAGGAGTCTTTTGCCGTGAGTGACCCGATCCATGCGCCGACCGAACAGACCTGGCCGGCGTCCGTGCTTGGACCGCAGCAGCGCGAGGTGGCGTGGGAGCGGCTAGGCACCGAGCAGTTCGACGTGGTGGTCATCGGCGGCGGCGTGGTGGGCGCCGGGTGCGCGCTGGACGCCGCCACCCGTGGGCTCAAGGTGGCGCTGGTCGAGGCGCGCGACCTGGCGTCCGGCACGTCGAGCCGCTCGTCGAAGATGTTCCACGGTGGGCTGCGCTACCTCGAGCAGCTGGAATTCGGGCTGGTCCGCGAGGCGCTCTACGAGCGCGAGCTGTCGCTGACGACGCTGGCGCCCCATTTGGTCAAGCCACTACCGTTCCTGTTTCCGCTCACCAAGCGGGTCTGGGAGCGGCCGTACATCGCGGCGGGCATCTTCCTCTACGACCGGCTTGGTGGCGCGAAATCGGTTCCGGCGCAAAAACATTTGACCCGCGCCGGGGCGCTGCGGCTAAGCCCCGGCCTAAAACGCAGCTCGCTCATCGGCGGCATCCGCTACTACGACACCGTCGTCGACGACGCCCGGCACACCATGACGGTCGCGCGCACCGCGGCGCATTACGGCGCGGTGGTGCGATCGTCGACCCAGGCGGTCGGATTGCTGCGCGACGGCGACCGGGTGATCGGCGTGCGCGTCCGCGACTCCGAGGACGGCGCGATCACCGAGGTCCGCGGCCACGTCGTCGTCAACGCGACCGGCGTGTGGACCGACGAGATTCAGGCATTGTCCAAGCAGCGCGGGCGATTCCAGGTGCGTGCGTCCAAGGGCGTACACGTGGTGGTGCCGCGCGACCGGATCGTCAGCGACGTCGCGATGATCCTGCGCACCGAGAAGTCGGTGATGTTCATCATCCCGTGGGGCAACCACTGGATCATCGGAACCACGGACACCGACTGGAATCTCGACCTGGCCCACCCCGCGGCCACCAAGGCCGACATCGACTACATCCTGGGCACCGTCAACAGCGTGCTGGCCACGCCGTTGACCCACGCCGACATCGACGGCGTGTACGCGGGGCTGCGCCCGTTGCTCGCGGGGGAGAGCGACGACACCTCCAAGCTGTCCCGGGAACACGCGGTGGCGGTGCCCGCGGCGGGCCTGGTGGCCATCGCCGGCGGCAAGTACACGACCTACCGGGTGATGGCGGCCGACGCGATCGACGCTGCGGCCCAATACGTTCCGGCCCGGGTCGCGCCGTCGATCACGGAGAAGGTGAGCCTGCTGGGCGCCGACGGCTACTTCGCGCTGATCAATCAGGCCGAACACGTCGGCGCGTTGCAGGGCCTGCATCCCTACCGGGTGCGCCATCTGCTCGATCGCTACGGCTCGCTGATCGGCGACGTGCTGGAGATGGCGGCCGAAACCCCCGGCCTGCTCAGCCCGATCAAGGAAGCGCCCGGCTACCTGCGGGTCGAAGCCGTGTATGCGGCGGCCGCCGAGGGTGCGCTGCATCTGGAGGACATCCTGGCCCGCCGCATGCGCATCTCGATCGAGTATTCGCACCGCGGCGTCGACTGCGCCAGGGAGGTGGCCGATCTCGTGGCCCCGGTACTGGGGTGGAGCGCCGCGGACGTCGACCGTGAGGTCGCGAACTACACCGCCCGGGTGGAGGCCGAGATCCTGTCGCAGGCGCAGCCCGACGACGTGTCGGCCGATGAGTTGCGCGCCAGCGCGCCCGAGGCCCGCGCCGAGATCCTCGAGCCGGTGCCGCTCAATTGAGTCCCGATTGAGGCCGCGGTGAGGGCCGCGCCACTGCCGGTCCGCGACGGGCTGGGCCCCGCGCGGGTGCGGTTGCGCGGGGGACCGGTGCTGGCCGAACTGACCGCGCGATTCGGCGAACCCGCCCGCGCGAAGGTGCTGGCCGGGGAAGTCGTCGACGCCGACGGCGTGGTGGTCGACCACGCCACCGTGCTGCCCGCGGGCGCGGCCGTCTACCTGTATCGCGAACTGCCGCACGAGGTTCCGGTGCCCTTCGACATGCCGGTGCTGTATCGCGATGCCGACATCGTCGTCGTCGACAAGCCGCACTTCCTGGCCACCATGCCGCGCGGGCAGCACGTCGCGCAGACCGCGCTGGTGCGGTTGCGACGGCAACTGGGGCTGCCCGAGCTGAGCCCGGCGCACCGGCTGGACCGGCTGACGGCCGGGGTGCTGCTGTTCACTGTCCGGCGCGAGCTGCGCGGCGCCTACCAGTCACTGTTCGCCCGCGGGTTGGTGCACAAGACGTACCTGGCGCGCGCGGCCGTCGATCCCGCCCTGGCGCTGCCGCGGGTGGTCCGCAGCCGCATCGTCAAGCGGCGCGGACACTTACAGGCGGTCTGCGAGCCCGGCACGCCCAACGCGGAGACGCTGGTGGAACTCTCCCCCGCAAGCGGGAAGTACCCCCAGTCGCCGGACGGTCTGTATCGGTTGACGCCGCGCACGGGACGCACCCATCAGCTGCGGGTGCACATGGCCTCACTCGGGATACCGATCGCGGGTGATCCGTTGTACCCCAACGTCATTGACGTGCCACCCGGCGACTTCGGCACACCGCTTCGATTGCTGGCCCAGCGCATCGAGTTCGACGATCCGGTGACCGGATCACACCGCGAATTCGTCAGCCGCCGAGAAGGGCCGTGAGCCAATCGAATCGGCCTAGGTCAGCTCGCCGGCGGGTTGTTGCCGGGGCCTTCCTCCGGCATGTACTGCGGGCAGTACACCTTGATGGCCGCCCCGACGAAGTAGCCGCAGTGGTAAGCGGGCATGCTGCTGCTGTTCACCACGTCGGTGGCCACGTCGCTGGGCTTCGCGCCGTCGTCCAGTTTCTGGCAGACCGTGTGGCCCGCCTCGATCGCGTGTGCGGGAGATACGTGGTCGGTGATGCCCTCTTGCTTGAGGATCGCCAGGAATTTGTCGTCTTGGGTGTTGGCATGCGCGCTCGGGACTACTGCCAGCGGGCCAAGCAAAGCGACCGCCACGGCCAGAAGAAGGCGGTAAACCATTTCGGATCTCCCCTAAGTGAGATGGTTTGCTGAAGCCAAGTTGGTCCGCCAACGTGGGTGTTTCAGCTTCTACGGGCAACATTCTCCGGGGTACATCGATTTCTGACAACCGCACGCCCAGGTCAAAGGGTAGTTGTACATATTTTGTTCACCCGCCGGTCAGGTTTTCGACAGAGCAAGAGCACGGCAAGCACGGCCAGGTCACCGCGGCGCCGCTCCCGTCGCGAGCTGGCGCGAAATCAAAATCACGGTGATCGAAGCGGTGGTCGCCGCGGGCGTGACGAAGCTCATAGGGCGGCGCTGCCGAACCGCCGGGCGATAGGTAATTTGACGACATGCCATGGGCGCGATTGCTGTCGGTCAGCGTCCTCGCACTTTGCCTCGTTGGATGCGGCGAGCGCCACGTGTCGGCGGCCAGCGCTCGAGATCTCGCGGGGACGTTCCGTTCCGGCGGCATGGACCGCACCTACACGCTGCACGTGCCGCCCGGCGATCCCGTCGCGCTGGTGCTCAGCCTGCACGGCGGCGGCGGTACCGGGATCGGGCAGCAGGGCCTCACCGACTTCGACACCGTCGCCGATGCCCATGGCCTGCTCGTGGTCTATCCCGATGGTTACGACAAGAGCTGGGCCGACGGGCGCGGGGCGTCGCCGGCGGACCGCCGCCATGTCGACGACGTCGGGTTCCTGGTCGGCTTGGTGGGCAAGCTGCGCAACGACTACGGCGTCGCCGCGGGGCACGTGTTCGCCACCGGCATGTCCAACGGGGGCTTCATGTCCAACCGGCTGGCGTGCGATCGCGCCGACGTGTTCGCGGCGATCGCGCCGGTGGCGGGCACGCTGGGCACGGGTGTTGCCTGCAATCCGTCGCGCCCGGTCTCGGTGTGGGAGGCGCACGGAACCGCCGACCCGCTGGTGCGTTTCAACGGCGGCGACGTGCGGGGTCGCGGCGGTGTCAGCCACTCGATATCCGCCGCCGCCATGGTGAGCAAGTGGCGCATTGTGGATGGGTGCCAAGGCGATCCGACGGCGGACGCGCTACCCAGCGTCGGTGACGGCACCGTCGTTCACCGCTTCGACTCCACGGCGTGCGCGCAGTCAACCGAGGTGGTCTTCTACCAGATCGACAACGGCGGACACACGTGGCCGGGCGGCAAGCAATACCTGCCCAAGGCGGTCATCGGGTCCACCACGCGCGCGCTGGACGCATCGGAAGCGATCGCGCAGTTTTTCCTGGCGCATGCGCGCGACTAGCCGGGTTCAGCGCTGGCAGCTGGGGCACCAGTAGGTCACCCGCTCACCGGTGTCGTCGGATTCGATGCGCGTGCCGCAGCGCCGGCAACCCTGCCCGGCCCGGCCGTAGACCCACAGCTGGCGACCCGGCCGGGTGTCGCCGGTGGTGCAGCGATTCCAGCGTAACCGGTTGGCCCACAACATATCCCGGGCGCGGGAGACCAGGCGGCGCGCGTCGGTGACCGCGCTCACGGGCGCGGTGGGCAGGTGTCCGCTGACGAAACACAGTTCGTTGCAATACACATTGCCGATGCCCGCCAGCACCCGCTGATCCAGCAGCGCCTCGGCGATCGGTCGGTCCGGGCGCGCCGTGACGTTGGCGGCGGCGACCTGTGGATCCCAATCTTGGCCCAGCAGATCGGGTCCCAGGTGGGCGACTACGTCGGTGTCGTGGTCGCGGTCGAGGACCTCCAGCACGCCGAGGTCGATGCCGACCGCCCGAACCGGACCGGCTTCCAGGATGATTCGCGTCCGGTGATCCACCCGCATCGGGCGGTCGCCGACCCGCCAGCTGCCGTCCATCTTCAGGTGCGAGTGAATGCTGGCCCGCCCGACGCGGACGAACAAATGCTTGCCGCGGCTGAACACGTCGTCGACCACGTGCCCGGTGAGGTCAACGGTGGCGAACTGCGGCACCCGGATATCGCAGCGGGTCAGCGTCTGCCCGGCCAGATGTTGGCGCAGGGTTGCCGCCGTATGCCAAACGGTGTCGCCTTCCGGCATCGCCTCACCGCAGCCGCATCCCGCGCGGGGTGCGCACGAAGCCGGCATCGGACAGGGCGTCGACGGGACCGGGCCCGCCGGCGCGCGGTTGCAGGGCGGGCACTCCGTCGATGCGTTCGACGAGAATCGACGCGACGCGGCGGGTGGAGACCAAATCGGCCAACGCCAGGGCCGCCGCGTGGTCGGCGGCCGGATCGTCGGTGAAGGTGAGCAGGGAGCGTCCGCCGCGCTCGAGGAACCACGCGAGCTCGCCGTCCACCAGCACGACCAGCGCCCCGGCCTTGCGGCCCGGCCGCGCCCCGGGGCCGGGCCCGTCCTCGCTCGGCGTCGGCCAGGGCAGCGCGGCGCCGTAGGGATTCGCCGGGTCGGCGGCGGCCAGCACGACCGCCCGGTACTCCGGTCGCTCGGGGTCGATCCCGTCGAGATAGCTGCGCAGCCGGTCCACGGTCGAGGCGACGGCGAACTGCGCCCCGCCCAGCGACTCGACGAAATAGCCCCGCTGGCACCTGCCGGCTTCCTCGAACGTGCTCAACACCTTGTAGAGGGTGGCGAATCCGCCGGGGACGCCCTCGGCGGCCACCGCTCCTCTGGTCAGCACGCCGTGCCGGTTCAGCAGCAGCTCGGCCTGGTAATGGGCTCGCACCGTGGAGTCCGGCTCGGGAGCGGGCAGCGCCGACCACCGCCCGGCGACGGTCGGGTCGGTCGGGCGGTGCTGGGCGTGCGCGACGCTGTAGCGGCTGAGCCGGGGCGGACGATGCGCTCGGTGTGCGGGTGCGGAACGCTTGCGGGAGCCCGTGCCGCCCAGGACTGCGCGCACCGGGGCGAACGTGTCGCCGGTGACCCAGCCGGCCCAAATCAGTTCCCACAGCGCGGCTTTCAGCGCCGCCTCGCCGACACCGTGCTGCGCGAGCTGGCGGAAGAAGTACGCGCCGCCGCCCGCCAGCGTGTCCAGGATCGCGCGGTGGGTGTCAGTGAAGTCGATTTCGGCCGGCGCCGCCAGGGTCAGGGGTGCGGATTCGCTGGTGTGGAACGCGATCCAGCCGTCGCTGCCCGAGATCGCCCCGGCGCCCGACCAGGTGACTTCGCCCGTCGCGAGCAGTTCGTCGAGCATCGCGGGCGAGTAGTCGCGGATCCGGGGGGCCAGCACCAGCGGTTCGATCGCCGAGGCCGGCATCCGGACACCGGCCAGCTGATCGACCACGGACATCAGCCCGTCGATACCCGACTGTGGCGACGACACCCGGTGCCAGGCCGGCAGGAACCGGCCGTAGGCGGCGGTGCTCACCGGCTCGACCTGAGCACGCAGGGCGGCCAGCGAGCGCCGCCGCAGGATGCGCAACACGTCGGCGTCGCACCACTGTTCGGCGCCCGGGCCCGACATCTCGGCGGGTGCCACGAAGTCGCCACGGACCAGCCGCCCGTCGGCCGCCAGCCGGCCCAGCACGTCGGCGGTCACCCGCAGTCCCAGGCCGAAGCGGGCGGCGACTTCCGCGGTGGTGAACGGGGTATGGGTGCGCGCGTAGCGGCCCAGCAGCTCGCCCAGCGGGTCGGCCACCTCCTCGGTGAAGGCGATCGGGACGCCCGGCGGGACCGCCGCCCCGACCCCGTCGCGCAGCCGGCCGATGTCTTCGACCGCCACCCACCAGCTGCGGCCGGCGAATGACACCGTCAACGCGCGCCGGGCCACGTGCAGGCCTTCCAGCCAGCCGCCGACATCGGCGCCACCGGCACGCGCCGCGACCTCGTCTTCGGTCAGCGGGCCGAGCAGTCGCAGCAGGTCCGCGACCGCCTCGGCATCGCGGGCGGCCCGATCGGCCGACAGGTGCTGCAATTGGCGGCCGGTCGCGGCGATGACCTCCGGATCGAGCAGCTCGCGCAGCTCCACGCGGCCGAGCAGCTCGGCCAGCAGCGTGCTGTCCAGCGACAGCGCCGCGGCGCGGCGCTCGGCCAGCGGGGAATCGCCCTCGTACATGAACGCGCCGACATAGCCGAACAACAGCGAGGCCGCGAACGGCGAGGGCGTGGCCGTCTCGGTTTCGACCACCCGCACCCGGCGGGCGGCGATGCCGGCCATCAACTCGACCAGCGCAGGGACGTCGTAGACGTCCTGCAGGCACTCCCGGATGGTCTCCAGCACGACGGGGAAGTCGGGGTATTTCCGTGCGACGTCCAGAAGTTGGGCCGCGCGCTGGCGCTGGTGCCACAGCGGTGAGCGGCGGCCCGGGTGGCGGCGGGGGAGCAGCAGGGCGCGGGCCGCGCACTCCCGGAACCGCGACGCGAACAACGCCGACCCGCCCACTTCGGCGGTGACGATCGGATCGATCTCGTCGGCGTCGAAGACGAAAAGCTCCGCACCCGGCGGTGTTTCCGCGGTGTCGGACAGGGTGTCGGGCAGGTGCACCACGATGCCGTCGTCGGAGGCGGTCGGTTTCTCGTCGATCCCGAAGCGTTCGTAGAGGCGGCGGCCCACGGCCAGCGCGAGCGGCCCGTGCACCCGCAGCCCGTACGGCGAGTGCAGGATCACCCGCCAGTCGCCAAGTTCGTCGCGGAACCGCTCCACCAGCAGCGTGGTGTCGGTGGGGACGACGTTGGTGGCCGTTTTCTGGTCGTCCAGCAGCTTCCACAGGTTTTCGGTCGCGTAGGCATCGAAACCCAAACTCGCGCAACGTTTGTCGAATGCATCGCGGTCCAGGCCGGCCAGCTCGCCGGTGAACGCGCCCAGCGCGGCTCCGAGTTCGGCGGGCCGGCCGACGTCGTCACCCCGCCAGAACGGCAGCCGCGCCGGCTGGCCGGGCGCCGGGATCACCAGCACCCGGTCGTGGGTGATCTCGGTGATCCGCCAGCTGGTCGCGCCCAGCGAGATGACATCGCCCGGCCGTGACTCGTAAACCATTTCCTCGTCGAGTTCGCCCACCCGCGAAGGCTTTTCGGACTCGGTGGCGAGGTAGACGGTGAACAGCCCGCGATCGGGGATGGCGCCACCGGAGGTGACGGCGAGGCGCTGCGCCCCGGGCCGCGCGGTCAGCGTGCCGGCGTCGCGGTCGTAGACCAATCGCGGTCGCAGCTCGGCGAATTCGGTGGACGGATACTTCCCGGACAGCAGGTCCAGCGTGGCCTCGAAGACGCTGCGTGGCAGTGTCGCGAACGGCGCGGCTCGCCGTACGGTGTCGAACCAGCGGTCGGCGTCGAGTGGCTCCAGCGCGGCCGCGGCCACGGTGTGCTGCGCCAGGATGTCGAGCGGGTTGGCGGGCACCCGCATGGTCTCGATCTGCCCGGCGAGCATCCGCTGCACGGTCACCGCGCAGCCGATCAGGTCGGTGCGGTGCTTGGGGAACAGCGCCCCCCGCGAGACTTCGCCGACCTGATGGCCGGCCCGTCCGATGCGCTGCAGGCCGCTGGCCACCGACGGCGGCGCCTCCACCTGGATCACCAGGTCGACGGCGCCCATGTCGATGCCCAGTTCCAGGCTCGACGTCGCGACCACCGCCTTGAGCAGCCCGCGTTTGAGGGCTTCCTCGACGACGGCGCGCTGTTCCTTGCTGACCGAGCCGTGGTGGGCGCGCGCCAGCACCGGCTCGGCGCCGTAGGTCTGGCCGCTGCCCAACAGGTGGGCCGGCGCGCCCAGCGCATCGGGCTCTCGGCGACCGTGCGTCCGCCCGAGGAACTCGCCCGGTTCCTGTCCGGCCAGGCGCGGA
>NZ_MBEM01000052.1:0-959 GCF_001954045.1 Mycobacterium sp. SP-6446
GGCGTCGTGGTCATCGGCGTCGACGTTGTGCAGGAGTTTTTCGGGGTGCCAGTAGGTGTTGGTTCGTGGTTGGCCCCGGTCGAGGTGTGGGGGTGGGATCCATTCGGTTTCGCCCTTGGCGTTTTTGCGGGTGCTCCAGCCGCCGGGTTGGACGATGTGGTGTTGGGTGGGGCAGCCGAAGGTGAGGTTGTCGACATCGGTGCAGCCACAGGTGGCGTAGCCGACCACGTGGTGGACCTCGCTGTAGTAGCCGGGCACGGTGCAACCGGGAGCGGTGCAGCCACGATCCTTGGCGTATAACACGATTCGTTGTGCGGGGGAGGCCAGGCGTTTGGTGTGATAGAGCGCCAGGGTTTTGCCCTTGTCGAAGATGGCCAGGTAGTGGCGGGCGTGGCGGGCCAGGCGGATCACATCGCTCATGGGCAAGATGGTGCCCCCGCCGGTCAGCGCGCGTCCGGCGGCGGCTTCCAGTTCGGCCAGGGTGGTGGTGACGATGATGGAGGCCGGTAGTCCGTTGTGCTGACCCAGTTTTCCCGACGCCAACAGGGCGCGCAGGGCGGCATTGAGCCCGTCATGGTTGCGCTGTGCGGCGCTGCGGGTGTCTTTGTCGATGGCCTCTTGCGCGGGTGGCCCGTCAACAGTGGGGGTGTCGTCGTCGGGGTTGCACATGCCGGGGGCGGCCAGCTTGGCCAGCACGGCTTCGAGGGTGGCGCGCAGCTCGGGGGTAAGCCAACCCCGCAGTTGCGACATGCCGTCGGCGTGTTGGTTGCCCAGGGTCAGGCCGCGGCGCCGGGCACGGTCGTCGTCGGTGTAGGTGCCGTCGGGGTTGAGGCAGTCGGCCAATGTGTGGGCCAGTGCGGCGAGTTGTTCGGGGCGAAACTGGGTGCCCTGTTCGGCCAGCTTGGCTTCGACTTGCTCGCGGGTGGCGTGGTCGATCCAGCCGGGCAGCTGGTGGAAAA
>NZ_MBEM01000053.1:0-1157 GCF_001954045.1 Mycobacterium sp. SP-6446
TTCATGGTGATGCAGGCCGCCCTGGCCGTGTTGCTGTCCAAACTCAGCGCCAGCCCCGATGTGGCGGTGGGATTCCCGATCGCGGGACGGCGCGACCCCGCGCTAGACGAACTGGTCGGCTTCTTCGTCAACACCCTGGCATTGCGCGTCGACCTGACCGGCGACCCCACCGTCGCCGAGGTGTTGGCCCAGGTGCGCCAGCGCAGCCTGGCCGCCTACGAACACCAGGACGTGCCCTTCGAGTTACTGGTGGAGCGGCTCAACCCCACCCGATCGCTGACCCATCACCCACTCGTCCAGGTGATGTTGGCCTGGCAGAACCTTGCCGGGCAGGACAACGGCCCGGCCGCCGCGCTGGCCCTGGGCGATCTGCAGGTCGCCCCGCTGCCGGTGGACACCCACACCGCCCGCATGGACCTGACGTTTTCGCTCGGTGAGCGCTGGACCGATGTGGGCGAGCCCGCCGGGATCGGCGGGCAGGTGGAATTTCGCACCGACGTGTTCGATGCCGCGAGCGTCGAGGTGTTCGTCGAGCGGTTGCAGCGCGTGCTGAACGCAATGGCCGCCGATCCCGCCCAGCGGTTGTCGTCGATGGAGCTGCTCGACGACGCCGAGTACGCCCGCCTGGACACGTGGGGCAACCAGGCGGTGCTGACCCGGGCGGCAACGCCCGAGCTGTCGATTCCGGCGTTGTTCGCCACCCAAGTGGCAAGCAACCCCGCGGCGGTGGCGTTGGTCTGCGGGCAGCGGTCGTGGACGTATCGCGAGCTGGACGAGGCGTCGAACCGGTTGGCGCACTTGCTTTCTGGCCACGGCGCGGGCCCCGGCCAATGTGTGGCGTTGCTGTTCAGCCGCTGCGCCGAGGCGATCATCGCGATGTTGGCGGTGCTGAAGACGGGGGCGGCGTACCTGCCGATCGATCCGGCGCACCCGCGGTCGCGGGTGGAGTTCATGCTCACCGACGCCACGCCGATCGCCGCGGTCACCACCGCGGGGCTGGCCGATCGGCTGGCCGGATGCGACCTGACGGTCATCGACGTCGACGACCCCGCGATAGCCGCCCAGCCCAGCGGCGCGTTACCCGCGCCGGTGGCCGACGACCTCGCCTACATCATCTTCACCTCCGGGACGACGGGTGTGCCCAAGGGCGTGGCCAT
>NZ_MBEM01000054.1:0-598 GCF_001954045.1 Mycobacterium sp. SP-6446
GGAAGGGGCGGATTTCGCCGGGTTCACCGTGGTGCGGCTGTTGGGCAGCGGCGCGATGGGTGAGGTCTACCTGGCTCAGCACCCACGGTTGCCGCGGCGGGACGCCCTCAAGATTCTGAACGACCAGCTATCTAGTCAACCCGACTACCGGGATCGGTTCATCAGGGAGGCCGACTTAGCGTCGTCGCTGTGGCATCCACACATCGTTGAGGTGTATGACCGCGGCGAATTCGAGGGTGATCTGTGGATCGCGATGCGCTACGTCGACGGGTTCGATACCCGTCGAGTGCTCCGGGAAAGCTGTCCGTCCGGAATGCCAGCTGCCGACGTGTGCACCGTAATCGCCGGCGTCGCCAGCGCGCTGGATTATGCCCACCAGAAAGGCTTGCTGCACCGCGATGTCAAGCCGGCCAATATCCTGCTGACCCGTCCAGCGGGTGGAAGGCAACGTATCTTGTTGACCGACTTCGGTATTGCACGCAATCGGGACGAGATCAGTGGTCTCACACAGACAAATATGACGGTCGGTACAGCAGCCTATGCGGCGCCCGAACAGTTGATGGGCGGCCACATCGATGGCCGCGCAGATCAGTACGCG
>NZ_MBEM01000055.1:0-12160 GCF_001954045.1 Mycobacterium sp. SP-6446
GTCGCGGTGGTCGGGGATGGCGCACTCACCGGCGGCATGTGCTGGGAGGCGCTGAACAACATCGCCGCGACCCGGCGTCCGGTGATCATCGTGGTCAACGACAACGGCCGCAGCTACGCGCCCACCATCGGCGGTGTCGCCGACCACCTGGCCTCGCTCCGGCTGCAGCCGGCGTACGAACATATGCTGGAAAAGGGCCGCGACGTGGTGCGCTCGATGCCGCTCTTCGGCAAGATCGCCTACCGCTTCATGCACAGCGTCAAGGCCGGCATCAAGGACTCGCTGTCGCCGCAGCTGCTGTTCACCGACCTGGGCCTGAAGTACGTCGGCCCGGTCGACGGCCACGACGAGCGCGCGGTGGAGGCGGCGCTGCGCCATGCCCGCGGCTTCGGGGGCCCGGTGATTGTGCACGTCGTGACCCGCAAGGGCATGGGGTACGCCCCGGCCGAAGCAGACGAGGCCGAGCAGATGCATTCGACCGTGCCGATCGATCCGGCCACCGGGCAGGTCACCAAGATCGCCGGCCCGGGCTGGACCAAGGTCTTCGCCGACACGCTGATCGAGTACGCCAAGCAGCGGCGCGACATCGTGGCGATCACCGCGGCGATGCCCGGCCCCACCGGGCTGACCGCATTCGGGCAACGCTTCCCGGATCGCCTGTTCGACGTCGGCATCGCCGAGCAACACGCGATGACGTCGGCGGCCGGGCTCGCGATGGGCGGCATGCACCCGGTGGTCGCGATTTATTCGACGTTCCTGAACCGGGCCTTCGACCAGATCATGATGGACGTGGCGCTGCACAAGCTGCCGGTCACCATGGTGCTGGACCGGGCCGGGATCACCGGTTCGGACGGCGCCAGCCACAACGGCATGTGGGACTTGTCGATGCTGGGCATCGTTCCCGGCATGCGGGTGGCGGCACCCCGCGATGCCACCCGGTTGCGTGAGGAACTCGGTGAGGCGCTCGACGTCGACGACGGGCCGACGGCGATCCGGTTTCCCAAAGGCGATGTGGGCGAAGACATTCCGGCGCTGGAGCGCCGATCGGGCGTCGACGTGCTCGCGGTGCCGACCGCCGGGTCGAACCACGATGTGTTGTTGGTGGCCGTCGGCGCATTCGCGCCGATGGCGCTGGAGGTGGCCAAGCGGCTACACAACCAGGGGATCGGCGTCACGGTGATCGACCCGCGTTGGGTGCTGCCCGTGTCCGACGGTGTCCTCGACCTGGCTGCGCAGCACAAGCTGGTCGTCACGTGCGAGGACAACGGCGTCAACGGCGGTGTGGGTTCGGCGGTTTCGGCCGCGCTGCGCCGGGCTGACATCGACGTCCCGTGCCGCGACGTCGGATTGCCGCAGGAGTTCTACGAGCACGCCTCGCGGGGCGAGGTGCTGGCCGATCTGGGGCTGACCGACCAGGACGTGGCCCGCCGCATCACCGGTTGGGTTGCCGCGCTGGGCAGTTCGCTGACCGAAGCCGAGATCCGCGAGCACCTCGACTAAGCGCCGGCGCCTTTCGCCGAACGTGAAGCCAATGCGATTTTGAGCTCGATTTTTCGCAGTGGTTTCACATTCGGCATCGGTGCGCCTCTAGTCATCGGTGTCCGCCGGCGGCCGCAGCGCCTCCGCCAGCGCGGGGTCCACGAGCTCGCGCTGCCAGGTCCGGGCGTGGCCGGCGCACAGGAACCCGTCGACGGCGTCGAGCGTGTCGGCCGCGCCCTGCTGGATGTCCTGCCAGTCCCAGCACAGCCGTCGCACCAGGTCGGGTGAGACCAGGTTCTCGGTGGGAACGTGGACGCGCTCGGAGACCTCCGACAGTGCCGCCCGGGCCGCCTCCCGCCGGGCGGCGGCCTCCGGTTTGCGTCGGCTCCAGCGCGCCGGCGGCGGCGGCCCGTTCGGTGGCTCGATGTCGTCGGCGGGGTTCCGGTTTTCCCGGGCCGCCTCCAGCGCCGCCAGCCACGTCGCGGCGCTGCGCCGCTGGTTGCGCCCGCCGAACACGGGCAGGGCCACCAGGTCGTCGACCGTCTTCGGATCGGCGAGGGCGGCGTCGATGATGGCCGAGTCCGGCAGGATGCGCCGGGGCGCGATGTCGCGGCGCGCCGCGATGCGGTCGCGGGTGGTCCACAGTTCGCGAACCGCGGCCAGGCCGCGTGGGTCACGCACCCGATGGATCCCCGACGTGCGCCGCCAGCGGTCGCGCCGCGACGCCGGCGTCTCCCTGAGGCCTTCGGTGCGCAGGTAGTCGAATTCCTGTGCGGCCCAATCGGTTTTGCCTTCTTTGGCCAGGACGTCGGCGATCGATGCGCGCAGTTCGATGAGCAGTTCCACGTCGAGCGCGGCGTAGTTCAGCCATTCGGCGGGCAGTGGTCGCTTGGACCAGTCGGCCGCGCCGTGTCCCTTGGCCAGCCCCAGGCCCAGCAACCGCTGGACCATCGTCGCCAGGTTCACCCGCTCGAACCCGGCCAGCCGCCCGGCCAGCTCGGTGTCGTACAGCGCCGGCGGACGCATGCCGACCTCGGCCAGGCACGGCAGATCCTGATCGGCGGCGTGCAGGATCCACTCGTCGGTTGCGAGCACCTCGGCGACGGGGCGCAGCGCGGTCACCGGGTCCGCGCCGTGGCTGACCGGGTCGATGAGCACGGTGCCGGCCCCGGCGCGCCGGACCTGAATCAGGTAGGCCCGGTTGGAGTAGCGGAAACCCGACGCGCGCTCGGCGTCGACGGCGAACGGCCCGCGGCCCGCGTCCAGGCGCCGCGCGGCCGCCTTGATCTCGGCGACGGTGACGGACAGGTCGGGAATTCCGTCGGTGGGGTGCAGGAGCGGCGTGGGGCTGGGTTCGGTGCCGCCGGGCGCATCGGCCGCGGGTTCGCCCATGTCAGGCGCGTGACCGGGAGCCCAAGTCGGTGACTCCGGTCGGTGGTAGGCCCGCGGCGTGCTCCAGCACGTCGCAGAACGCCTCGACGTGAACTCCGACCCCCGGGTCGGTCGCCGTCCAGGATGCCCGCAGCTCCAGCTGGTGGGCGCGGGGCGGTCCGGAGATGTCGCCGTAGCGGACCGACGTGGTGGCGGTGACGGTGCCGCCGAGGGCGGTGACGTTGTCGGTGTGGGACTCCAGCGCATCGACCAGCCAGCTCCACGCCACCTCCGGCAGCAGCGGATCGACGGCCTCGCTGGGGTCCAGGTCGGCCTGGATGTAGGCGACCAGGCGGATGGTGCCGTCCCAGGCGTCGGCGCCGTCCGGGTCGTACAACAGGATCAGCCGGCCGAAGGCGTCGCCCTCCGAGCGCTCGGGCACAACCTCGACGTCGGGGTGCTTGACCTCGGCCCCCAGCGCGTAGCTGTAGGGCGCCAGGCGCTGCGGCGGCCGAATGGGGCCCAGCTCGATCTCCGCCCGCGCGGTCACGGCGTTCATCGCCGCCACCGCCTCGCGGAATGGGGCCGGTTCAGCAGAGGTCACAGCGTTTGACGGTAGACCTACCCCTCGACACGCCGAAACAGGCGCGCCGATTCCCGCGCGCGTCGCGACCAACCCGTTACCAGCCCGCATCGCGCCTGCTCAGCCCGCACTTCCGCCGGAAAATCGCGCCGGACGCTTCTCGCGATGCGCGGCGAGGCCTTCGCGCACGTCGGGGCCGCCGAAACTGAGAAATTCCAGGCCAAGCGACGTTTCGAAGGTGGGAGCGAACATCCGGTACCAGTGGTTGAGGCTGCGTTTGGTCCAGCGAATCGCGTGTTGGGCGCCCTGCGCCAGGTTCTCGGCGAGGCGGGTCGCCGTCGGCAGGACGTCGTCGTCGTCGACGCAGGTGGAGACCAGGCCGATGCGCTCGGCCTCCTCGCCGAGCAGCGTCTCGCAGGTGAGCAGGTAGTACTTGGCCTTGGCCATGCCGACCAGCAGCGGCCAGCAGATCGCGGCGTGGTCGCCGGCCGCCACCCCGAGTTTGGTGTGCCCGTCGATGATTTTCGCGGTCCGGCCCGCCACCGAGATGTCGGCGAGCAACGCCACCACCAGGCCGGCGCCGACGGCCGGGCCGCGGATCGCGGAGACCACCGGCTTGTCGAAGTTGACCATGTTGAGCACCAGATCGCGGGCCTCCCGCATGATGCGGATCCGGCCCTCGAATTCGCCCATGGTTTCTTCGATCAGGTCGAAGCTGCCGCCCGACGAGAACGCCTTGCCCTCGCCGCGCACCAGCACGACGCGCACCTCGGGATCGCGGTCGATCACCGGCCAGATGTCGGCGAGGTCGCGGTGCATCTGCGGCCCGACCGAATTCAGCCCGGGGGCGTCTAGAACCAGCGTCAGCACGCCGTTCTCGCCGGTTTCGCACCGAAGGCTGGGGAACTCCCCGTAGTTGACTGGCATCGGGTTGATGTTACGCAAGCGAATGCCGGGCCTCGTGGCAGCATTGAGGCCAATGAAGGACCCCGACAACCCCGCTCGCACTCGTCGCGAGCTTCCCGAGTCGCCGTACCTGGCCGCCGTCACCGGACGCAAACCCAACCGGGTGCCGGTGTGGTTCATGCGGCAGGCCGGCCGCTCGCTGCCCGAATACCGGGCGCTGCGGGAGCGACACAGCATGCTGGCGGCCTGTTTCGAGCCCGAGGTGGCCTGCGAGATCACCCTGCAGCCGATACGCCGCTACGGCGTCGACGCGGCGATCCTGTTCTCTGACATCGTGGTGCCGCTGCGCGCCGCGGGTGTCGATCTGGACATCGTCACCGACGTCGGCCCGGTGATCGCACACCCGGTGCGCACCGACGCCGACATCGACACCGTGAAACCCCTTGACCCACAAGCGATCCAGCCGGTCTATGACGCCGTTTCGCTTCTGGTTGACGCGCTGGGCGACGTTCCGCTGATCGGCTTCGCCGGCGCGCCGTTCACGTTGGCGTCCTATCTGGTCGAGGGTGGCCCGAGCCGCAACCACCCCCGCACCAAGGCGATGATGCTGGCCGAACCCGCGAGCTGGCACGCGTTGATGTCGAAGCTGACCGATCTCACCGTTGCGTTCCTGCGCGGCCAGATCGGCGCCGGCGTCGACGCCATCCAGGTGTTCGACTCGTGGGCGGGCACCCTGTCGCTGGCCGACTACCGCCAATACGTGCTGCCGCACAGCTCCCGGGTGTTCGCCACCCTGTCCGAGTGCGGCGTGCCGATGACGCACTTCGGGGTCGGCACGGCCGAGTTGCTGGGCGCGATGTCGGCGGCCGGTGCTTGCGCGGTCGGGGTGGATTGGCGAACGGCGCTCGCCGACGCCGCCACCCGCGTCGAACCCGGCACCGCGCTGCAGGGCAACCTCGATCCGGTGGTGCTGCTGGCCGGCTGGCCGGTGACCGAACGCGCCGCACGCGCCGTCGTCGATGACGGGCGCCGCGCCGTCGACGCCGGCGCCGCGGGCCATGTGTTCAACCTCGGCCACGGGGTACTGCCGGAGACCGACCCCGGCGTGCTGACCGAGCTGGTGGCGCTGGTCCACTCGCTATGACGCGCTCGTATTGTGTTGTGGGCGGCGGAATTTCGGGACTGACCGCGGCCTACCGGCTGCGCGCGGCGGCCGGCGACGACGCTGCGATCACGCTATTCGATCCGGCCGAGAATCTCGGCGGGGTGCTGCGCACCGAGCTGGTGGCCGGGCGGCCGATGGACCTGGGGGCCGAGGCGTTCGTGCGGCGCCGGCCCGAGATGCCGGCGCTGCTGGCCGAACTGGGGCTATCGGGGCGACAGCTGACCACCACCGGCGCCCGGCCGTTGATCTACAGCGGCCACGAGCTGCACCCGCTGCCGACGGCCACGGTCGTGGGGATTCCGTCGTCGGGGTCGTCGCTGGCCGGATTGGTCGACGACGCGACCATCGCGCGCATAGATGCCGAACCCGGCCGCACCTTGGATTGGCACCCGGGCGGCGACCCCGCGGTGGCGGAATTCGTTGGCGACCGGTTCGGCGAACAGACCGTGGCTCGCTCGGTGGACCCGCTGCTGGGTGGGGTGTACGCGGGCTCGGCGGCGACGATCGGGCTGCGCGCGGCCGCGCCCACCGTGGCGGCGGCGCTGGACCGCGGTGCGACCAGCCTGGCCGACGCGGTCGCCCAGGGGTTGCCGCCGGCCAGCGACGCACCCGTGTTCGGCGCGCTCGACGGCGGCTATGGGGTGCTGATCGACGAGCTCGTGCGGCGCGGCCGGCCGCGGTGGGTCCGCGCCGCGGTGGACCGGCTCGAACGGGCCGGGCGCGGCTGGGCACTGCTCGACGACACCGGCGCTTCTTGGCACGCCGACGCCGTGATCCTCGCGGTTCCGGCGCCGCGGGTGGCGCGGGTGCTGGCCGAGATCGCCCCACGCAGCGGCGCCGCCGCGAGCCGGATCGGCAGCGCGTCGTCGGCGGTGGTGGCGCTGGCGGTGCCGGGCAGCACGCCGCTTCCCGAGTGCTCCGGGGTGCTGGTCGCCAGCGGCGAGCGCCTGCACGCCAAGGCGCTCACACTGTCGTCGCGCAAGTGGGGGATCGCGGGCGACACGCAGTTCCTGCGGCTGTCGTTCGGTCGCTACGGCGACAACCTGGCCTCCAGCGCCTCCGACGAGCAGCTGCTGTCCTGGGCGGTCAGCGACCTGGCCGCGGTGTTCGGCCTGGACGTCGAGCCGGTCGATGCGCGGGTGCGGCGCTGGATCGACGCGATGCCGCAATACGGGCCTGGCCACGCCGACGTGGTCGCCGAGGTGCGCGCCGGGCTGCCGCCGACGCTCGCCGTGGCCGGCGGCTACCTCGACGGGATCGGCGTGCCGGCGTGCGTCGGGGCGGCGGGCCGCGCCGCCGAGCGCGTGATCAGGGCCGTCGAGGCCGCGGATGCGGAAGTGGCACGATAGGTTTCATGGCCAAGCTTGACTATGACGAGCTGAATTCGCAGCTTCGCTACCTGATGTTCTCGGTGTTCTCGGTGCGTCCCGGCGAGCTCGGCGAGCAGCGCGACGCCGTGATCGATGACGCGTCGACGTTTTTCAAGCTGCAGGAAGAGCGCGGCGTGGTGGTCCGCGGCCTCTACGACGTGTCGGGCCTGCGGGCCGACGCCGATTTCATGATCTGGACGCACGCCGAGCGCGTCGAAGCGCTGCAGGCGACCTACGCCGACTTCCGGCGCACTACCACCCTGGGGCGCGCCTGCTCGCCGGTATGGAGCAGCGTGGCGCTGCACCGGCCCGCCGAATTCAACAAGAGCCACATCCCGGCGTTCCTGGCCGGCGAGGAGCCGGGTGCCTACATCTGCGTGTATCCGTTCGTGCGGTCCTACGAGTGGTACCTGCTGCCCGACGAGGAGCGCCGCCGCATGCTCGCCGAGCACGGCATGGCCGCCCGCGAGTACAAGGACGTCCGGGCCAACACGGTGCCGGCGTTCGCGCTCGGCGACTACGAATGGATCCTGGCCTTCGAGGCGCCCGAGCTGGATCGCATCGTCGACCTGATGCGCGAGCTGCGGGCCACCGACGCGCGACGCCACACCCGCGCGGAGACGCCGTTTTTCACCGGGCCGCGGGTGCCCGTCGAGCAGCTGGTGAATGCGCTGCCGTGACAACACAATTCGACCCCACCGACCCGACCCGTTTCGAGCAGATGTACCGCGACGAACGGCTGTCGCACGGCCTGCCCACCGCCACGCCGTGGGACATCGGCGGCCCGCAACCGGTGGTGCAGCAGCTCGTCGCGCTGGGCGCGGTCAAAGGCGAGGTGCTCGACCCGGGCACCGGCCCGGGCCATCACGCGATCTACTACGCCTCCAAGGGCTACGCGGCGACCGGGATCGACGGGTCGGAAGGCGCGCTGGAGCGGGCCCGCGAGAACGCGCGGAAGGCCGGGGTGTCGGTGAACTTCGAGCTGGCCGACGCGACGAAGCTGGACGGGTTCCACGGCCGGTTCGACACGGTCGTCGACTGCGCCTTCTACCACACCTTCAGCACCGATCCGGAGCTGCAGAAGTCCTACGTGCAGGCGCTGCGCCGGGCCACCAAGCCCGGCGCGCGGCTCTACATGTTCGAGTTCGGTGAGCACGACGTCAACGGCTTCAAGTTGATGCGGTCGTTGTCCGAGAGCGACTTTCGTGACGTGCTGCCGCTCGGTGGTTGGGAGATCACCTACCTGGGCCCGACCACCTACCAGATCAACATGAGCGTCGAGACCATCGAGTTGATGGCCGCGCGCAACCCCGACATGGCCGAACAGGCGCAGACGCTGCTGGAGCGGTTTCGGGCGATGGAGCCATGGCTGACCAATGGGCGGGTGCACGCGCCGTTCTGGGAATGCCACGCCACCCGCGCGGACTGACGCCCGTCTCGCTAGCGCCTTCGCCGAGGCTGTAAATCTGCAGAGAAAGTGCGAGTAGAGGCCTGCAGAATTACAGGCTCGGCGTGAAAACTCTGCGCTATGTTCCCGCCGGGACCAGGCGCAGCGAGATCGAGTTGATGCAATAGCGCTGATCCGTGGGCGTGGGATAACCCTCGCCGGCGAACACGTGGCCCAGGTGACTGTGGCAGCTGGCGCACAGCACCTCGGTGCGCGTCGTGCCCATCGAATGGTCGGGACGGAGTATCACCGCGTCGGAGTTGGCCGGGTCGAAGAACGACGGCCAGCCGCAGTGCGATTCGAATTTCTCTGTGCTGCGGAACAATTCGGCCCCGCACGCCCGGCACTGGTAAACGCCCTCTGTTTTGGTGTCGGTGTACTCACCGGTGAACGGCCGCTCGGTACCGGCGCGCCGGAGCACCTGGAACTCCTCCGGCGTGAGTTTTTGGCGCCACTCGTCGTCGGTCAGGCGCAGCTTCGGGCTAGTCATGCATCCACGCTAGCTCGCTCCGGCTTGGGCGTCAGCCACGCGGGATCGATCCCGTCGTCGAGGCGGTCCTCGGCCTTGGCGTCCAGATACCGGAAGTACAGCACCGTAAACGTCACGATCAGCAGCAGCGACCAGCCGTAGGTGATCTTCAGGTATTCCAGGGCGCGGCCGTATCTCATCCAGTTGAACAGCAGCCAGCGGTCCAGCGTCATGAAGCCATAGATCCCCAGCCACGCCGGCCAGTTGCGGATCACCGAGTTGCGCAGCACGACGGTCATCAGGAAGGGGAACAGCATCATCGAGTAGTAGCCCTGGGCCAGCGACAGCACCAGGAACGACCACAGCAGCAGCACGCCCGTCGACGTGGTGAACCAGAACAGCGGGTCGCGGGTGCGGTAGTAGCGGAGCAGCCACAGGGCGCCAATCGCGATCAGCGTGAACAGGATTCGCAGGAACACGATCAGCCAGGTGGGCAGCCCGAAGTACACGCCGTTGCCCTCGATCGAGCTGTTGAAGTAATCGCGGGTGCCCATGATGTACGGCACCGTGCGGGTGACGAAGTCCATTGGGTCGCTCACCAACGGCCAGGCGGCCAGGTTGATGACGACGGGGACCGCGAACGCCGGCACCAGCGTCCGCCACTGCCGGTTCAGCAGCGGCAGCAACAGCAGCGGCCCCAGCACGGGTTTGAGCGTCAGCGTCAGGCCGATCGCGAACCCGGCCCACCATTGTCGGCTCACCCTGCCGTCCAGCAACCAGCGCAGGAACAGCATCTCGGCGAGCAACACGCAGCCGTTGATGTTGGTGAACACCAGCGTGTTGGTCACGGTCTCGGTGCAGAACATCGCCAGCAGCAGGGCGGGGGCGGCCACCGAGGACAGCGTGAACTTGAACAGCCGCAGCAACAGGTACCAGGCGATCAGGATGGCGATGGTGTTGATCAGGATGAACAGGTAGCGCGACGGCGCGAACGGCAGGTATCCGAACGGCGCCATCAGCAGCGTGCCGCCCGGGGGATACAGGTAGTGCGGGTCGACGTAGTCGAAGTGCTCGTTGTAGATGTCCCAGCCGCGCCGGAAGTTCAGCACCGCGCGGTAGACCGGCTTGAAATCGTCGGTGATGTTGCCGTTGGTGGTGACCACGATGCTGCGATGCAGGACCGACAGGATGGCCACCGGCCACAGCGCCGACCGCAATATCGTCGCCGTACTCGGTGCGCCGGTGCGGGGTCGAAAGGCGTCGGAGAGCGCGGTCACCAGCGCACCGTACACCGGGGGGAGGGGACCAAGTATCAGGCGGGGCAGTAGGTGTCGGTTCCGGGCAGCTTGCCGCTGTTGAGATAGCCGATCAGCGGCGGCACCGCGCACGGCGAGTAGATGCTGGCGCCGTGGCCGATGCCCTGCCACATCACCCGCTTGCTGGCGGCGTTGGCGTTGATGATCGTGGCGGCGGTCGCGGCGACCCCTTCGCTGCCCACGATCGGGTCGTTCTGCACGCCGGAGAGCAGGACGTCGACCTTGAGCTTCTTCGGCGGCGCGGGCGGCGAACCGGTGGGCCAGTGCACGCATTTGACCAAGTTGAGCGCGGCGACCGTGCCGAACTGCGGGTAGAGCTTGCCCCACGCGACGACCAGTTCGCGAACCCGGTCCGGGGTGGGGCGGTTGATCGCATCGCTGCAGGAGTTGACGAACTGGCCGTCAGAGTCCTGGGTGGCATCGGCGTGGTTGATCAAGCTGTTCAGCTGGTTGGCGTCACCGGAGCGCGCCGCCGACAACGCGTTGGCCAGGCTGGTGGTGGCGCCGACGCGGCCGCCGGACGGGAAGCCCAACGCGACGGTCACGGCGTTGGCGACCTGCGCCACCGACGCGCCGCCGGGCCCCTTGCCGGCGCGGGCGTCGGCCAGCAGCGCGCTGACGGCACCCTTGGGATCGGCGCCGAGCGCGCAGTTCACCGCAATGCACTGCGCGGCGAACGCGTCGAGCGCGGCCTGCTGGCCCTTGACCTGTTGTTCGGCGGCCGCTTCGGCGTTGACGCCCAAGGCAATTGGCGAGTCGAGGATCAAGCGCGCGACCTTGTCGGGCCGAGATGCGGCATAGGCCAGCGCCACCTGGGCGCCGTTGCCGATGCCGACGAGAGCGACGGCCGGCACGTCCCACAGGCTGCGCAGGCGCTCGATGTCCGACGCGGCGTGTGCGTTGTCGTAGGCGTTGTCGCCGGGCGCGATGGCGTCGGTGCAGTTCGTGGTCGCGGTGTTGGCGATGTCGGACAGGTTGGCGACCGGGTCGTCGCCGGTCTGGAATTGCGCCTGATCGCGCATGGCCGTGCGGGCGAAATGATCCCGGCAGTCGATCGGGCTCGACATGCCGATGCCGCGGCGGTCCACCGCGACGATCGGGTGGGTCTGCAGGACGTCGCCGCCCGCCTGCGAGAGCCAGACCGGCAGCTGCGCCGAGGACGCCAGGTCGGAACCGGTGGTGAAGACGAGGGGCCCGGCGTCCTTCGGGGTCTGGCTCGACCGCGCGCGGACCACACCGATGGTCACGGTCCCGGACCCGCCGTTGACCGGGTCGAGGTCGGCGTCGTAGTTCGCGCAGTCGAGTTGGATCCCAGTCGGGGGCCGCAGCGCCGCGTCGTTGAAAAGCTGCGACGTGCAGTCGTGCCAGGACAGGTCGTTCTTGGGCGCCGCGATCGGCGGCGGACCGGGCGGCGGCGGCTTCGTCGTGGCCGCGCCCTGCGGGCGGGCACCGGAATTCGTGGCGAACCGCGGGTCGGCGCCCAGGCCCGGGACGCAGCCGGCGACCAGGACGCTCGCCGCGACCAGGATCGCCGCGGACGCCAGCTGCCGACTCATGCCGACCACAGTAGCTAGACCTTCACGTAGCGGGTGTATAGGTAGCCGGCGTCGTCGCCGAGAACATGCGCGCAGCGCATCGGCCTCAGCACCTGGCCCGGGCCGGTCGCGATGCGCCGGGCCAGGCCGCCGACCACGTAGGGCGCGATGGTCAGGCACAGCTCGTCGAGCAGGTCGCGTTGCACGAACGCGCCCAGCAGCATCGGCCCGCCCTCGGTCAGGACGCGGCGCATGCCGCGCGCCCCGAGGATCGCCAGCAGCGCGGCCTCGTCGACCCTGTCCGGATCGCTGGCGGAGCAGTCGATCACCTCGGCAAGACCGGAGAGCCGGCGGCGTGTCGCATCGGCGGCCGCCGTGCAGGTGAGCACCAGCGGTGACACTTCGGTACGGGTGAACACCGCCATGTCCCGGTCGAGGTGACCCGATTTCGTCACGATCGCCAGTTGCGGGACTTCGCTTTGCGCGCGGGCCTGCCGCCGCTGGCGTTGGACGGCGCCC
>NZ_MBEM01000056.1:0-4228 GCF_001954045.1 Mycobacterium sp. SP-6446
CACCCCCACCGAGGACATCGTCGCCGGCATCTACGGCCAGGTCCTTGGCCTGGAGCGGGTCGGGGTCGACGAGTCGTTCTTCGAGCTCGGCGGGGACTCGTTATCCGCGATGCGCGTGGTCGCGGCGATCAATGCCGCGCTGGACGCCGGACTTTCGGTGCGCGCCTTGTTCGAGGCACCCACGGTGGCCGAATTGGCGCCCCGCGTCGGTGCGGCGGGCGCGGCCGGGCTGGAACCGTTGGTCGCCGGCGACCGGCCGGCGGTGATCCCACTGTCGTTCGCCCAGAACCGGTTGTGGTTCCTCGACCAGCTACAGGGGCCGTCGCCGGCCTACAACATGGCGGTGGCCCTGCGGCTGTGCGGGCCCCTCGACGCCTACGCCTTGGGTGCGGCCGTCGCCGACGTGATCGGCCGCCACGAGAGCCTGCGGACATTGTTTGCCGCATCCGGGGGGATACCGCGGCAGCGGGTGATGCCCGCCGAGCGGGCGGACTTCGGCTGGCAGGTCGTGGACGCGACCGGTTGGCCGGCGGCCCGGCTGGAAGAGGTCATCGGTGCCGCGGTCCGTCACACGTTTGATCTCGCGACGGAAATCCCTTTGCGGGCAAGGCTTTTCCGGGTATCAGACGACGAACACGTGCTGGTGGCCGTGGTGCACCACATCGCCTCCGACGGGTGGTCGGTGAACCTGCTGGTCCGTGATCTGGGTGTGGCATACGCCAGCCGCTGCGCCGGACAAGCTCCCGACTGGGCGCCGTTGCCCGTGCAATACGTCGACTACACGCTGTGGCAGCGCAGCCAGCTCGGCGAACTCGACGACCGGCACAGCCGCATCGCCGACCAGCTCGCCTACTGGGAAGACGCCCTGGCCGGCATGCCCGAGCAGTTGCAGCTCCCCACCGACCGCCCCTACCCGCCGGCCGCCGATCAGCGCGGCGCCACGGTCCCCGTGGACTGGCCCGCCGAGCTACAGCAGCAAGTCGCCCGGGTGGCCCGCGAGCACAATGCGACAAGCTTCATGGTCGTCCAGGCGGCCCTCGCGGTGCTGCTGTCCAAGCTCAGCGCCAGCAGCGACGTCGCCATCGGGTTTCCGATCGCCGGGCGCCCCGATCCCGCGCTGACCGAGCTGGTCGGTTTCTTCGTCAACACCCTGGTGCTGCGCGTCGACCTGGCCGGGGACCCCACCGTCCCCGAGCTGCTCGACCGGGTGCGGGGACGCAGCCTGGCCGCCTACGAACACCAGGACGTGCCCTTCGAGGTGCTGATCGAGCGGCTCAACCCCGCGCGGAACATGGCCCGCCATCCGCTCGTCCAGGTGGCGCTGGCCTGGCAGAACAACGAGCCCGCCGAGCTGAATCTGGGCGACCTGCGCGTCACCCGGATGCCTGTGGATGCCCACACCGCCCGCATGGACCTGGTGTTCGGCTTGACCGAACGCTGGACCGAGGCCGGCGAGCCCGCCGGGATCGGCGGGGAAGTGGAGTTTCGCACCGACGTGTTCGACGCGGCCAGCATCGAGGCGTTGATCGAGCGGCTGCGCGCGGTGGTGGCGGCGCTGACCGCCGACCCCACGCGGCGGGTGTCGTCGGTGGATGTGCTCGGCGCCGGCGAGCTGGCCCGGCTCGACGAGTGGGGCAATCGCGCGACGCTGACCCGCCCCCTGCCCGCGGCGGTCTCGATTCCGGCATTGTTCGCCAACCATGTGGCGCGCACACCCGACGCGGTCGCGATCAGCGGTGGGCAGCGGCCGTGGACCTATCGCGAGTTGGACGAGGCATCAAACCGGTTGGCGCACTTGCTTTCCGGCCACGGCGCGGGCCCCGGACAATGCGTGGCTTTGCTGATGCCGCGGTCCGAGCAGGCGGTCGTGGGGATTGTGGCCGTGCTGAAGACGGGGGCGGCCTACGTGCCGATCGACCCGGTGGTGCCGGACGCCCGGGTGCAGTTCGTGCTCGGCGACGCCGCGCCCGTCGCCGCGATCACCACCGCCGAGCTGGCCGGCCGGCTGGACGGGCTTGGCGTTCCGGTGGTCGACGCTGACGACCCGCGCATCCAGACGTATCCAGCCACGTCGTTGCCGACACCGTCGCCGGCGGACTTCGCCTACCTGATCTACACCTCGGGCACCACCGGCGTGCCCAAGGGCGTGGCGGTCACCCACGGCAATGTCACGAGGCTGCTGGAGCCGTTGGATTCCGGCCTACCCGCGTCGGGGGTATGGCCGCTGTGTCACTCCCTGGCCTTCGACGTATCGGTGTGGGAGATCTTCGGTGCGCTGCTGCGCGGCGGCCGAGTGGTGGTGGTGCCCGAAGAGGTGACCGCCTCACCAAAAGACTTCCACGACATGCTGATTGTTGAGCGGGTCAGCGTTTTGACCCAAACCCCGTCGGCCGTTGCGGCGTTGTCACCCGAGGGGCTCGACTCGGTGGCGTTGGTGATGGCCGGCGAGGCGTGCCCTCCCGAGGTGGTGGATCGCTGGGCGCCGGGGCGAGTGATGATCAACGCCTACGGACCCACCGAGACGACGATGTGCGTGGCAATCAGCGCCCCGCTCACCGCGGGTTCGGGTGGGCCGCCCATCGGGTCGCCGGTCGACGGGGCGGCGTTGTTCGTCCTCGACGGCTGGTTGCGGCCGGTGCCCGCGGGGGTGGTCGGGGAGCTTTACGTGGCCGGCACCGGTGTGGCCACCGGGTATGTCGGCCGGCCCGGGTTGACGGCGACGCGGTTTGTGGCCTGCGCCTTCGGGGGGCCGGGAACACGCATGTATCGCACCGGGGACCTGGCGTATTGGCGAGCCGATGGCCAACTGCAATACCTCGGCCGCGCCGACGAGCAGGTCAAGATCCGCGGCTATCGCATCGAACTCGGCGAAGTCCAAACCGCGCTGGCCAACCTGGACGGGGTAGAGCAGGCGGCGGTGCTCGCCCGCGAGGACCGCCCCGGCGACAAGCGCCTGGTGGGTTATGTCACCGGCAGCGCCGATCCGGCCGCGACGCGCGCCACGCTGGCCGAGCGGCTTCCGGCCTACCTGGTGCCCGCCGCCGTCGTCGTACTGGATGCCCTGCCGCTGACGTCCAACGGCAAGCTGGACACCCGTGCCCTGCCGGCACCTGACTACCAGGATGGCGAGCACTTCCACGCCCCGACCGGGCCCATCGAGGAGATCCTCGCCGGCATCTACGCCCAAGTGCTCGGGCTCGACCGGGTCGGGGTCGACGACTCGTTCTTCGACCTGGGTGGGGATTCGCTGTCGGCGATGCGGTTGATCGCCGCGATCAACACCGCCCTGGATGCCGGCCTCGCGGTGCGCAGCGTGTTCGACGCGCCCACGGTCGCCGAGCTGGCGCCGCGGATCGGCGCCGAGGAGGGTGGGCTGGAGCCGTTGGTGGCCGGCCCGCGGCCCGCGGTGGTGCCGTTGTCGTTCGCCCAGTCCCGGTTGTGGTTCCTGGACCAGTTGCTGGGTCCGTCGCCGATCTACAACATCGCGGTGGCGCTGCAGCTGCGCGGCCAACTCGACGCCGACGCGTTGGGCGCGGCGCTGGGCGATGTGGTCGGCCGCCACGAAAGCCTGCGCACATTGTTCCCGGCGCCCGAGGGGATCCCGCAGCAGCTGGTGATCCCGGCCGATCGGGCCGACTACGGGTGGCAGGTCGTCGACGCGAGCGCGTGGTCGCAAGACCGGCTGGCCAAGGCCATCGAGGAGTCCGCCCGTTACACGTTCGATCTGACGGGCGAAATACCTTTGCGGGCAAGGCTTTTCGTCATCAGCCCGGCCGAACACGTGCTGGTGGCCACGATGCACCACATCGCCGCCGACGGCGTGTCGCTCATGCCCCTGGTGAGCGATCTGGGGGTGGCCTACTCCGCCCGCTGCGCGGCGCAAGCCCCCGGCTGGCCCGATTTGGCGGTGCAGTATGTCGACTACACGCTGTGGCAGCGCACCCAGCTCGGTGAGCTGAGCGACCCGGACAGCCGCATCGCCGCGCAGCTGGAATTCTGGCAGGAAGCCCTCGCCGGCATGCCCGAACGCCTGGCGCTGCCCACCGACCGGCCCTACCCACCGGTGGCCGACTACCGCGGTGCGAACGTCGCCGTGGACTGGCCCGCCGAGCTGCAACAGCGGGTCGCCCGGCTGGCCCGCGAGCACAGCGCGACCAGCTTCATGGTGATGCAGGCCGCCCTGGCCGTGTTGCTGTCCAAACTCAGCGCCAGCCCCGATGTGGCGGTG
>NZ_MBEM01000057.1:0-3129 GCF_001954045.1 Mycobacterium sp. SP-6446
GGGTTGGACATGTAGAAGTCGGCGTACTTCTCGGTGACGACGTGGATGCCGTTGCGGGTGACGTTGCGCGCCTTGTCGGCCTCGCCGTAGCTGCACGGGAAGTCCATGATGACGCCGGCGTCGGTGACGACCTGGATGCGGTGCGACGAGACCTCGGCCTTGACGACCTGCTTTCGGCCGATCTGGATGCGCAGCGAGATGTCGTCGGCGCCGTACGCGCCCTCGCCGAAGGACCGCCCGTAGAGCTTGGCGTCGACGTTGACGGTGGTGCCCGCCGGGTAGTACTCGCGGGGGCGCCAGTGCGCTCGTGCGCCCTGCGCCTCGTCGGGCAGCCAGGCCCAGCTGCCCTCGACGGGCGGGTTGGTGGTGACGGTGAGGGCCTTCTCGACGGAGGCCTTGTCGCTGATCGGCGCGTCGAACTGGATGATGATCGGCGCCGCCACTCCGACGGTCTGGCCGTCGGCCAGCTGGAAGGCCCCGCCGATCTTCTTGCTGGGCGACACGGTGGTGAACTTGCCGCTGACCGGAATCGCCTTGCCGTCGTGGCCGACGGCCGAGCCGCTCCAGGTGTAGGTGCCGTCGTAGCCCAGCGGCTCGGTGATCGTGTAGACGGTTCGATCGGCGTTGAACGCTCCGGCGACGACCTTGCCCGACGAGTTCGTCAGCGCCACCTTCTGAAACCAGCCGTCACCGATCTGAACGCTCACCGGCGCAATGGGAATCACGTCCGAGGCAGCGTCGGCCGGCTCGAATTTCAGGTGCGCCGCGGGGGCTTCTTTCTTCTGCGCTTGCTTGGTCACGGTCCCCGCGCAGGCGGCCAAGAAATTGGGCGCGAACACACCAACCCCGAGGACCGCCAAAGCCAGCCGCCGGTTGATCGGCGGCGGCGCGCTGGATGTGCTCACGACAAATAAAGATACCGGGAGAACGACTCTCGCCCGGTCACGACAACTCGCCGCCCGGGGTGCCGTTGAGCGGATTTAACCCCTACAGCCTGCATCCGAGCAGGACGGGTTCGGGTTCCAGTGTGATGCCAAACACGTCGCGGACTCCGTCACGGATCGTGCGCGCCAACGTGACGACGTCCTCGGCCCTGGCCGCGCCGCGGTTCGTCAGAGCAAGCGCATGCTTGGTGGACAATCGGCATGGGGCGCGCTCGTCGGCCGGATAGCCTTTGGCGAAGCCCGACCGCTCCACCAGCCAGCCGGCGGCCAGCTTGACTCCGCCCGGTGCCGGGTAGTTGGGCACCGGCCCGTCGATCTCGGCGGCCAGCCCCTCGTACACCTCGGGTGCGACCACCGGGTTGGTGAAGAACGAACCAACACTCCACGTGTCGTGGTCGGCCGCGTCGAGGACCATGCCCTTGCGGGCGCGCAGCGCCAGCACCGCGTCACGCACGGCGCCCGGGTCGGTCCGCTCGCCGCTGGCCACGTCGAGCGCGGCCGCCAACTCGCCGTAGCGCAGCGGCGCGCTGCGGCCCGACGCATCCAATGCGAACTCCACTTCCAGTACCACAGAAGGGATTTCGAGGCCGCCGGCTTGCTTGAGCACGCTGGTGCGATACCCGAAGCCGAGCTCGCTGCCCGGTACCCACCGCTCGGTGCCGCTGCGTCGATCCAGCAGCCGGACCCGGGTGATGGTGTCGGACACCTCGGCGCCGTAGGCCCCCACATTCTGCACCGGCGTCGCGCCGGCCGAGCCGGGGATGCCGGACAGGCATTCCAGCCCGCCCAGGCCGTGCTCGATGGCCGCGAGGACGACGTCGTCCCACACCGCGCCCGCCTCCGCGCGCACCAGGTTGCCGTCGATGGTGATGCCATCGTTGGCCAATCGCACCGCGGTCAGGCCGACCAGGGTATCGGCGATCACCAGGTTGGAGCCGCCGGCGAACACCAGCGGCGGCCCAGCCGCCTTTTCGGAGTCCAGCTGACGCACGACGGCGACGATTTGTTCGGTGCTGGTGCAGGTGATCAGGCGCCGCGCCACCGGTCCGATTCGCATCGTGGTCAACGGCGCCAGCGGCACCGCCTCGGCGACATGCGCACCGGCAAACAGCGAACCGACCACGGGCCGTAACGGTAGCCTGGCCAGCTATGCCGCGTTCATTCGACATATCCGCCGACTACGAAGGCAGCGTCGAATCGGTTCTCCAGGCTTACCGCGAGGAGGCCTACTGGCTGGCCAGGCTTGCGGCGTCCGGTGTCGACGACACGAAGCTGGAGGCGTTGCGCTTAGGGGGCGAGTCCGGCGACGACGGCAGCATCGACGTGGTCACGCTGCAAGTGATCCGCAGTGACAAGCTGCCGGCCCTGATCACGCAATTGCACCGGGGCGATCTGTGCATCAGGCGCGAGGAGACGTGGGGCCCGGTTGCCGGCGGGGTCGCGATGGCCACGGTCGCCGGATCGATCGTGGATGCTCCGGCGAACGTGTCCGGTACCGCCGAGCTGTCTGCCACGGGCAAGTCGGTCGGCTCGCGACTGGAGTGCCGGATCACCGTCCACGTCCGCGTCCCACTCATCGGGGGCAAGTTGGAGAATTTCATCGGCACCCAACTGGCCGACCTGGTGGTCGCGGAGCAGCGGTTCACCACGGAGTGGATCGCGAACAACACCTGACCCGCCGCGCTTTAGGCTGGCGCCATGCGAATCGCGTTGGCGCAGATCCTCAGTGGCACCGACCCGGCAAAGAATCTGCAACTCGTCCGCGAGTACGCCGGCCGGGCCGCGGACGCCGGCGCGCGGCTGGTGGTGTTCCCCGAGGCGACCATGTGCCGGTTCGGCGTCCCGCTGGGACCGGTCGCCGAGCCCGTGGACGGGCCCTGGGCCGACGGTGTCCGGGCGGTCGCCGCCGACGCCGGCATCACCGTGATCGCGGGCATGTTCACTCCGGCCGGCGACGGGCGCGTGAAGAACACGCTGATCGCGACCGGGCCGGGCACGCCTAATGAGCCCGACACCCACTACGACAAGATCCATCTGTACGACGCGTTCGGCTTCACCGAGTCGCGCACCGTCGCGCCCGGGGCGGAGCCGGTGGTGATCACGGTCGACGGCGTCGGCGTGGGGTTGTCCGTTTGCTACGACGTCCGCTTCCCGGAGCTCTACACCGAACTGGCCCGCCGCGGCG
>NZ_MBEM01000058.1:0-18918 GCF_001954045.1 Mycobacterium sp. SP-6446
GACCGTGCAGCGGGCGCACCAACGACTTCTCCGGCTCCGACCGCGTGATCTCGGCGAAATCGGACACGCTGGCGCCGCGACGGCCCGGGGTCGTCGGCTTGTATTTGCGAATTGCCATGTCTAATCGTGTCTTTCTCTCGCGCGCGGCTAGGCCGGTGCTCCGAACAGGTCGATCGGCTTGCTGCCCGGCGCCAGCGTGACGATGGCGCGCTTGGTGTTCTTGCGCTTTCCGTAACCGGTCCTGGTGCGCTTCCGCTTGCCCTGCCTGTTCGCCGTGTTCACCGATGCGACCTTGACCGAAAAGATCTTCTCGACGGCGATCTTGATCTGCGTCTTGTTCGAATCCGGGTGCACCACAAAGGTGTACACGTTGTCATCGAGCAGGCTGTAGGACTTCTCGGAGATGACCGGAGCCAGGATGATGTCGCGGGGGTCAGTGATGGTCGCCATCTACGCCGTTACCTCCTCGGCAGAACTCGTGCCGGCGGCGATGTAGGCGCGCAGCGCCTCAACGCTGAACACCACGTCGTCGGAGCGAAGCACGTCATAGGTATTGAGCTGATCGGGCGCCAGGATGTGCACGCCGGGCAGGTTGCGCACGCTTTTCGCGCCGGCCTCGTCGCTGCGGCCGATGACGACCAGCACCTGCTTGCGGTCGGTGAGGGTGCCCAGGAATGCCTTGGCATTCTTGGTAGACGGGGTCTGACCCGACACCAGCTCGGTGACCGCGTGGATGCGCCCGTTGCGTGCTCGGTCGGACAACGCCCCGCGGAGTGCGGCGGCGATCATCTTTTTGGGCGTGCGCTGGCTGTAGTCGCGCGGCTTGGGACCGTGCACGACACCACCGCCGGTGAACTGCGGGGCCCGCGTCGAACCCTGCCGGGCCCGTCCGGTTCCCTTCTGCCGGTAGGGCTTGCGGCCGCCGCCGCGGACGTCGCCGCGCGTCTTGGTCGAGTGCGTGCCCTGCCGGGCCGCCGCCCGCTGCGCGGTGACCACCTGGTGCATCAGCGCGATATTGGCTGGCGCATCGAACAATTCGGCGGGCAGCTCGACGGAACCCTCGACCTTGCCGTCGGGTGTCTTGACGTCGATCTTCAGGGTGTTGGCTGCCATCACTTCTCACCTCGTTTGATCGCGCTGCGGACCATCACGAGTCCGCCGGTGCGGCCGGGGATCGCACCCTTGATCAGCAGCACGCCGTTCTCCGGATCGACCTTGTGCACCAACAGGTTCTGCACCGTCACCCGGTCGTTGCCCATCCGGCCGGCCATCCGGGTGCCCTTGAAGACGCGCGCCGGAGTGGCGCAGCCGCCGATGGAACCCGGCCGCCGGTGCACCGCCTGGGCGCCGTGGCTGGCGCCCTGACCGCGGAAGCCGTGCCGCTTCATGGTTCCGGCGAAGCCCTTACCCTTCGACGTGCCCGTCACGTCGACATAGGCACCGTCGGCGAAGATCTCGGCCGTCAACTCCTGGCCGACCTCGTATTCGGCCGCCGCGTCCGGGTTGTCCAGGCGCAGCTCCGCCAAGAAGCGGCGCGGGTTGACGCCCGCCGCGCTGTACTGGCCCGTCACCGGCTTGTTGACCTTGCGCGGACTGATCTCCCCGTACGCCAGCTGCACGGCGCTGTAGCCGTCGCGCTCCGGCGTGCGGATGCGGGTCACCACGTTCGGGCCCGCCTTGACCACGGTCACCGGGACGACCCGGTTGTTCTCGTCGAACACCTGCGTCATGCCCAGCTTGGTACCCAGAATGCCTTTTCTTGCCATGAGTTCTGGATCTCCTACTGGATGTTGACGTCGACACTGGCCGGAAGATCGATGCGCATGAGCGCGTCAACGGTCTTCGGCGTGGGATCGAGGATGTCGATCAACCGCTTGTGGGTCCGCATTTCGAAGTGCTCTCGCGAGTCCTTGTACTTATGCGGAGAGCGGATGACGCAATACACGTTCTTCTCAGTCGGCAGCGGCACCGGCCCTACGACGCTGGCACCCGTACGGACGACGGTCTCGACGATCTTTCGCGCCGATGCGTCGATAGCCTCATGGTCGTAGGCCTTGAGCCTGATGCGGATCTTCTGTCCCGCCACGCTTCTCCTACCCTCACTCCACTTAAGGTCCGGGTCCGGACCTGGTGCCCCCGGCGCGCCGAATCGACCCGGCCGGTCAGGGCCGATCGAGCGTCGCGCCGGATACTGCGCCGCTGTTTACCTGTCGTGGTCCACCGGCCCCCGCGGTCGGGCGTGTCACCCTTACGCAGCCTCGTTCGCGGCCAAATTAGTCGCGTTCCAAGGATGGGACCGGACGCGCCCGGTTGGGCGCTGGTCGTATGCCCGGCCAGGAGAACCCGGCGCAGGGCAACCCGAACAGTATGCCTGACGATCGCGGCTCTGGCCAAATCTCGGGCAAACCTCGCCGGCATGGTCCCACCCGGCGGGGAATCCGGTGGTCAGGCCCCCGTTTGCCGCGGCCGAATCGGGGTCAGGCGCCCGCCGATTCGGCACTCGCCGCGGCGCTTCTGTTCTGCGCCCGCTGAACGTGCAAGAAGCCGTCGACGGCGGCGCGCGCACACTCGCGGTAATCGAAGTCCGGCAGGGTGGACAGGCGCCCCAGCACCAGCGGGCCGATCAGCAGCGCGATGGCGCGCGATCGGTCAACCTCCCCGAGCTCCGCCGCGGCCTCCGGGCTGTCGAATACGGCGTCGAACGGCGCCGCGTACTGCGCGGCGATGCGTTCCCGCAACGTGGTGATCGAGGAGCTGTCGGCGCCGCGGGCGTGCCGAGGCCCCGGCATCTCTTCGAGGTCGCGCCCGAGGGCCAACCAGGACATGGCGGTCATGACGGCCGGCGCTTGGGCCACCGCTTCGGCTTGGGCCAGCACGATCGCGATCAGCCGATCCCGCAGCGAGCCCTCGTCCGGCGGGGCCGGTGACGGCGGTATGAGGCTGTTGAACGCCGCCGCCAGCAAATCGTTTCCGCTGGGAAAGTGGCGATACAGGGTGGCCCTCGCTACGTTGGCGCTTCGGGTGACCGCATCGACGGTCACCGCGCTGGGACCCCCCGAGCGCAACAGCGCCGCCG
The DNA here is from genome assembly GCF_001954045.1 of Mycobacterium sp. SP-6446. Classification (NCBI taxonomy): domain Bacteria; kingdom Bacillati; phylum Actinomycetota; class Actinomycetes; order Mycobacteriales; family Mycobacteriaceae; genus Mycobacterium; species Mycobacterium sp. SP-6446. Next base: position 3,077 of record NZ_MBEM01000058.1, read on the forward strand.
CGGCTTCGAGCAAGCGAGCCCGGGACCGCGCGGGACGGGGATCGGTAGTCGCCTCGGTAATTGTGAGCCACCTCCGTGTTTGAAAACAAGACTATCGGTCTACCTACAAGACCATTAGTCTCAAAACCTCTACGCCCCCGAGGGGAGGCGCTTTTTTATGGTCGCAACCCTTATCCGGCCTGACCAGCGTACTGATGCGGCGAGCATTGGCGGTAGTCCCCGAGCGCGCGCCTGGACGCTGACGGTCGCCTGCATGGGCGTCGCCCTGGTCGTCGGGTCGATGACCGCGCTGAACACCGCCCTGGGAGACCTCGCGGTGGCCACCTCCGCGACGCAGACCCAACTGACGTGGGTCGTGGACGGATACACGCTGGCGCTGGCCTGTCTGCTGCTGCCGGCCGGGGCGATCGGCGACCGCTATGGCCGGCGGGGTGCGCTACTCGCTGGATTGGTGGTGTTCGCGCTCGGCTCGGCCGCGCCGGCGATATTGCACAATCCGCTGCAGATCATCGCGGGGCGGGCGGTGGCCGGTATCGGCGCCGCCTTTGTGATGCCCGCGACGCTGTCGCTGCTGACCGTGGCCTACCCGAAGGAAGACCGGATGAAGGCCGTCGGTATCTGGGCCGGCACGGCCGGTTCCGGCGGAGTCCTCGGCATGCTCGGTTCTGGCCTGCTGCTTCGGTTTTGGGATTGGCACGCCATCTTCTGGTCGCTAGGCGCCGCCGGACTGGTGATCTTCGCCCTCGGCTGCACGGTGTCCTCGTCGCGCGAAACCCACGCTCCCCGAGTCGATTGGCTCGGTGCGGTCCTCATCGGCGCGGCGGTGGCGATCGCCGTGTTTGCCATCTTGAACGCCCCCGAGCACGGGTGGAACGATCCGCTGGTGTGGGGCGGAATACTCGTAGGCATCGCCGCCGCGGTGGTGTTCGGGGTGGTCGAATTGCGCAGGCGGCACCCGCTGCTGGACGTTCGATTGTTCGCCGATCCCAATTTCGCCACCGGCGTCGCGGCGATCGTCATTCTGTTCGGCGCAACGTTCGGGTTCTTCTTCATCGGCATGCAGTACGTCCAGCAGATCATGGGCTACTCGGCACTGACGACGTCATTGGCCTTCGGTCCGTTCATGGTTCCGTTGGCAATTTGCTCCGCGTTGTCTTTCTGGTATGTGCCGAAATTGGGCCTGCGCCTTGTGCTATTCATCGGCACGCTGTTGATGGCGGTTGGCTTCGCCTGCATGTCTTTCCTGACCCTGCACTCGACGTACACCGAATTCGCCTGGCCAACATTGATATTGGCCACCGGCATCGGAATGTGCACCGCGCCGACGACGTCGGCCATCATGGGGGCGGTTCCCGACGAGAAGCAGGGCGTCGCCTCCGCGGTGAACGACACGTCGCGGGAGATGGGCGGGGCGCTGGGAATCGCGGTGGCCGGCTCGATCCTGGCCGGACGCTATTCCCACGAGCTCGCACCGAGACTGGCGACCTTTCCCGCGCCGGTCCGCGGCCCCGCCACCGACTCGCTGGCCAAGGCCGTCGAAGTGGCCGGCAGGCTCGGACCGCAGGGCACGGCGCTGGCCGAGGTCAGCAAGGCCGCGTTCCTGACGGCCATGCACGCGTCCACGATCGTGATGGCCGCGATCGTCGCCCTCGCCGCGGTCCTGATCGGGCTCTGGGCCCCCGGACGCGACGGCCGGCAGGTGCGGCCGATGCGCCGGCTCCGCGGTGAAATATTGTGCGGGAGAACAACAACGGGCGCCTAGACGTCGCCCGACCCGGCCCGATTAAGTTCGTTCGGATACTTGAAACGATGTGTTTGTTCTGGTATCAGAAATATATATCGACAGGTACAGATCATCTCGCAGGGTGAGGTGGATGTGATGTTGATGGACGTGCCCACGGTGCGCGGCGACGCGCCGGCGGTGGTTGAACCGGTATGCCCGGCGGTGTTCGAGGCGGCGGCGATTGTGGAGGCCGAGTGGATCCGCCTGAGGCGCTCGAGCGCGCCGGTTCACCATGCCAGCTGCGGGCTTCGCGCGAGCCTGCGGACTCGGCGCCAACTTCGCACCGGGGTCGCCACCATGTCGACGTCACAGCCCTTGACAGCTAAGCGCGGTCGGCTGCGACCGCGGCGGCCGGTCGGCGCCGTGTGGGCGCGGGAACGCTCGCCTCCGATTCGGTCGTGATGCGTACCCTGCCAGCGGTATTCGTGATGCGAGGGGGTGATCGGGAGAGGAGTCACGACGCAACCACAGGGAGCGGCCGTCGCGCCGTCCGCGAATATTGCGACGCATAGTCGCGCTGACGCACTTCTGCGCGCGCATCGCCACTTGTCGTGGCCATCTACGTGGACCGCACGAACGTTTGCTCTCCCGGGGGCGGGCCGCGCCGGGCTTGGCGTTAAGCGGGTCGGCGGCCCGCCCTCACTCAACGAACTCGGCCGCCCGGTGCCCGAGCATCACGATCGTCGCGTGCGGACCGCGGCTGGTGACCATGGGCAGGACTGACCCGTCGATCACCCACAGGTTCTCCACCCCGCGCACCCGGCACCGGTGATCCACGACGGCCCGTGGGTCGTCCTCGGCACCCATCGGTGCGCTGGCGCACAGGTGCTGGCAGGTCGACCACACGGGCGACCCGACATGGGTTGCCGCACCGGCTAATTCGCGTGCCAATTCGCTGCCCTGGCGCAGCGCCGCGACGTCGTCGGGCTCGCTGTCGTAGCGGTGCTCGATCCGCGGCGCGACGCGGGGGTCCGGCGAGGTGAGCGTGATCCGTCCGCGGGAGCGGGGCGCCATGAGCGCCACCCCGATGTGCGGCCAGTCCGGATGGCCCGCGGTGCCGTCGCCGGTCATGGCGACGAAGCCTCCCGTGTACGGCCTGATCTCAAGACCGTCGGTGGTACTCAGGATGACCTCGACGACGGGCCGGCCCGGGGCCACGGTCCAGTTGGTCGGCAGCACCCACTCGGGGTGGTCGCTGCAGAACATTCCGACCGGCAGGGGCGCCACCAGCGGCACGCCGGCGGCGCGCAGCATCGACTCGTCGCCGACGCCGGAGAGCATCAGCAGGTGGGCCGACTGAATCGCGCCGGCACACAACACGATTCGATCGGCACGCAGACTGACCGGCCCTTCCGGGCCGATCGCGTCCACCCCCACCACGTCGGCGCCGGAGAAACGCAATCGAGCGGCCCGCGTCGCCGCCAGCAAGGTCAGGTTCGACCGCCCAAGGGCGGGCAACAGGTATCCGACACCCGATCCGATGCGGACGCCGTCGACGATGTTGAGCGGGACCGCGCCCACGCCCGAGACCAGTTCCGGCCCACAATCGTTGAGGTCGGCGATCCAGGAAAAGCCCGCACGTTCGGCCGCGGTGATGAAAAGTTCGGTGGTGCCGGTCATTTCGCGCGTTCGCCGCACCAGGATGGGGCCGCTGTCGCCGTGGGCGGGACCGTCGAAATCCAGGTCCGTCTCGATGGCGCGGAAATGGCTCAGCACATCCGACCACGCCCAGCCGGGCATCGCGGCGCGATCGAAGTCGCGCGGCAACCCGCGGCAGAAGTAACCGCCGTTGATCGCCCCCGAGCCACCGACCGTGGATCCGCGCACGATCGGCAGCTGCAGAGCGTGCCGGTCGGTGAGCCGGGTCAGATAGCGCAGGGCCAACGGGCTGCCGACCCCGATCGGCAGTTGCAACCCATTGGTGGCCTGAGCCAGTAGTTCCGGATCGGCGAGCGCAGGCCCGGCCTCCAGGACGGTCACCGTGCGGCTGGGATCTGCGGAAAGACGTTCGGCGACAACCGATCCAGCACTTCCCGCGCCGATGATCAGCACATCGCTGTGCGGGACGGCTTTACTCAAGGCGAAGTCAAGGCGACGGCTAACTCCGAATCTGCGGTTTGAGCGCGCGCAGGTTGCGCTCGCGCACCACACCCCACCACAGCCCCAGGCCATAGGCCAGGTCGTCGACGCGCTTCAGCAACAGGTAGGTCAGCAGGCCGATCGGCTCGTCGTCGTCGCCATTGGCGTCCCGGCGGCTGAGCCAGTCCACCACGCCGTCCATCACGGCCGCGACGAGCACAACCCGTCTACAGTGCCGCGACACGATGGCCGCCAGCAGCGCCAGGGGCCAGTAGTGCCGGCACAGGGCCGACGCCAGCTGCAGGGCCGCCGACCACAAGCCGCGAGCGGCGATCAGCAGCACGTCGGCGACCGAGGTCTCGGCGGTGCGCATGGCTTTGGCGATCCGGCGACCCGTCAGGATGGCGACCACGAGCGACGCCATCCGCGAAACGCTCGTCCCGAGGGCCATGAGTATCCAGGCCATCAGCGCCCAGCCGGATATCACCACCGGCGCGGTCTTGTCCGGGTGACGCACCGACAGCGGGGCCGCCGAGCCGCCGTAAAAAGCCTTGCGCGCCAACCAATCCCGTAGTTCGGTACGGTGATCGTGGGCGACCAGCGCGATCGGCTCGTAGCGCAGCCGAGCGCCCGCTTCGATGAGCCGCCAGCACAGGTCGACGTCCTCGCCGGACTGCATGGACTCGTCGAACCCCCCGACAGCGCCGATCGCCGACCGGCGGCAGATGATCGCCGCGCTGGGCACATACGACACCGTGCTGTGGGGTAACACCGGGGCTTCGCGCTCCCCGAGGTCCAGCGACGAGTGCACGGCCTCGTAGCGCGCCACCAGGTTCTCGCTGTGGGACAGGCCGACGATGCGCGGTGCGACCAGGGCGACGGTGGGGTCGCAGAAATGACCGAGCAGGGCCTCCAGCCAGCCGCGGCGCGGCGCGACGTCCGAATCCAGGAAGGCGACGAAGTCGGTGGCGCAGGCGGCCAGCCCGGTGTTGCGGGCCGCCGCCGGACCCTTGCTATACGTGTGGCGCAGCACCTCGATGTCGCAGTGGGCGCCGACGAAGTCCTCGGGCTCTATGGGGGGCGACGATCCGTCGTCGACCACGATGACGCGCAGCCCGCGCAGCGAGCTCACCAGGCGACGGACACCAGAAACGTTGTTCCGCACCGGAATTACCACGGTCACGTCGCGATGCGACGGCCCACCCGCGGGCCGCGGATGGGCCACCGTGGCGTCCAGCAGGGTGCGCGCCAGTTGGGCGCTGACGTCGTCGCGAACCTTGAGCCGGCCATCGGCCAGCATGTCCTGAGCGGCGGGTGCCAGCTTCAGCAGGCGGGTCGGCGAGCCACCCAGCAGGGCCGAGCCATCGCCGAGCACCCGCACGCGGCGATCGACCTGCACGGCGAATCCATCCGGCAGTCGGGGCCCACTCATGTCAGCATCCCGTCGGGCCCGGGCGCCCACCGGACGACTCGACGCACGCACCCGTCGACCATCTCCGCCAAGATGCGCTTCCCCTCGGCGGCGGTCGCGGTGGTCGGATCCCCCAGCACACCCACGCGGCTGACCGCCGCGACGCCGCCCCGACGCATCGGTTCGAGCAACTCGGGCAGGGGCGCCCGGTTGCCCGGGAGCCACCGGTCGGTCAGCACGTCGGTCGGCGAGATATGGAGCAACAGTGACGTTTCGGTATGGCCGGCATGGGCGTCACCGCCCGCGGCGGCGCACGGCGACCACCCGACGTCCCGGCCTTCCGCGCGCAGCGTGGCGACCGCCTTGTTCAGCGCGCCGACATTGCCGCCGTGGCCGTTGACAAAGGCCAGACGCCGGGCCCAGCACGCGGCTGACCTGCCATACTCCACCAGCATCGTCGTCAGGGCCTCGGCGCCGATGGAGATCGTTCCCGCGAAACTTTGATGCTCGCCGCTGGCGCCGTAGGCGATGGCCGGAGCCACCAACCACTCTTGCCCGAGCCGCGTGGCAGCCCCACGGGCGACCGCGGTCGCGATCCTGGTGTCGGTGTCCAGCGGCAGGTGTGGACCGTGCTGTTCGGTCGATCCCAGCGGGATAATTATCGGCGGCGAGGTGCTTAATAGCTGGCTCGACGTCACAGTTCCTAATTCGCCGAGTACGGGCACTGGCTGATGGTAGGACGAATTCACCTGGCGTGCACCAATTGTTGTACGTTCAAAGGAATTTTTTTCTCGGCCGTTCATTGATCGGCCCGATTTTCGGCTCGTCCGTCACGGTCGCCACGTCGGTACCACGATTTTCGCATCGATTATGTGGGGAAAACTGCCCGGTTTGACCTGAATTAGGGCCGCACGTTCCGCTCACCGGGAACGCCCAGCGCCCGCGCGAAACCAGCGGGCATCACAACATCGTCCGGACACAACGCGTGCACAGAGGAGTGCCCGAGGCCCATCAGCGCGCAGTCGATGCCCGCGCGCAAAATGTCGAGAACGTTTTCGACGCCGGTCTGGCCGGCCGCCGCGAGGCCCCACAGATAGGCGCGGCCGATCATCACGGCGCGCGCCCCCAGGGCCACCGCCTTGACGACGTCGCTCCCCCGCCGGATGCCACCGTCCAGCAACACCTCGACCTGGTCACCGACCGCCGCCACGACCGCGGGCAGGGCGCGGATCGACGCCGGCGTCCCGTCGAGGTTGTTGCCGCCGTGGTTGGACACCGATATCGCCGAAACACCCGCGTCCACAGCTCTTTTCGCGTCGTCGACGCGCATCACGCCCTTGAGCATGAACGGCCCACCCCAGAGTTCCCGCAGCCAGGCGATGTCCTCCCAGGTCGGCGGCGGCGTCGACATCCACTCCCCGTAGGCGGCAAAGAACGGCGGGCCGGGCTCGCCGCGGCGGCCCTGGTTCGGCACCCGCAGCTCGGGTGGCCTGCCCGTCTTGCCGAACTTCCACAGCCAGCGCGGCCGCAGGATCGCCTCAGGCGACAACCGCAGGATGGTCCGCAGGTTCATCGCCTCGGGAATCTTGGGGCTGCCCCAGTCGCGGCCGTGCGAGAACGTCCAGTCGGTGGTGACGATCAGACCGACCGCGCCGGCCTGACGCGCCCGTTCCACCCGCTCGGCGATCGCGTCCCGCCCGCCGAGCCAGTACACCTGGAAGAAGACTTTGGGGTTTGCTGCGACGACATCTTCGATGGGTTTGCTAGCAAACGACGAAAGCCCCATCGCCGTTCCTCGCGCGGCCGCGGCACGCGCGACAGCAACCTCACCGTCCGGGTCGACCGCCTGCACGCCGGTCGGCGAGATGATTACTGGCAGCGAAATATCTTGTCCCATAACGGTGGTCGACAGATCACGCTTTTCCTGCGCACCGATGACATGCGGCGCAAAGCCAAGCTCACTGAAGGCTTCGACATTGTCGGAGACCGTAATTCCTTTTTCGCTCGCTGAAATCAGCGAGGAATAAACGGATTTTGGTAGCCGTCGCTTGGCGCGTTGCTGGGCGATGGCGACCGTTTCGAACCATTCGTCGGCCATTTTATAGCGGGCTTTCATTGCAAAGGCGCGCCGGCGGATTTGCCGGCGTTAGCGCCGGAGGTCGCATGGTCAGTGTCAACGGCACCGGCTGGCGCACCCCGCGCGAGTGGTCGGCCCGGGGCCGGGGCGTTTCGCGCGTCCGGTCGAGCGCCGCGACGCTGTGCCCCTGGACGCATTCGGGATCCGGGCCGTCCAGCGGCAGGCCGGTGAAGAACTTGGCCGCCATGCATCCGCCCCGGCAGCTGTCGTAGTGCCCGCAGCTGCCACACGCGCCCGCGGACTGCGGTTCGCGCAACTCGCGAAACAGCGGGGCGTTCTTCCAGACATTGTCAAACCCGCCGTCGGACAACACGTTTCCGGCCAGGAAGCGGTCGTGAATGGCGAACGGGCAGGCGTACACGTCGCCCACCGGGTCGATGAGGCAGACCACCCGCCCGGCCCCGCACATGTTGAGGCCGGCCAGGGCGCCGGAGGAGCCAAGCGGTGACAGATGGAAGAACGAGTCGCCGGTGAGCACCCTCTCCCCCTTGGCGACCAGCCAGTCGTAGAGCTGCACCTGCTGGGCGGCGGTGGGATGCAGATCGTCCCAGACGTCCGCGCCGCGCCCTGACGGACGCAGCCGGGTGATCCGCAGGGTGGCACCGTAACGGCCTGCCAGCGCGGCGAATTCGTCGAGCTGGTCGACGTTGTGGCGGGTGACCACGACGGAGATCTTCGCGTCACGGAAGCCCGCGGCGGCCAGGTTCTCCAGCGCCCGCACCGCCATCGCGAAGGACCCCGGCCCGCGGACGGCGTCGTTGACCTCGGCGGTGGCCCCGTCGAGCGAAATCTGGACGTCGACGTAGTCGCTGGCCGCCAACCGCGCTGCGACCTCCGGCGTGATCCGGACCCCGTTGGTGGAGAACTTGACGCCGACGTGGTGCGCGGTGGCGTAGTCGACGAGCTCCCAAAAATCAGGCCGCACAGTGGGTTCCCCGCCACCGATGTTGACGTAGAACACCTGCATGCGTTCCAGCTCGTCGATGATGTCCATGCAGTCACGGGTGGACAATTCGCGCGGGTCCCGTTTGCCCGAGGAGGACAGGCAGTGCACGCAGGCCAGGTTGCACGCGTACGTCAGCTCCCAGGTCAGGCAGATGGGGGCGTCCAGGCCATGCTCGAACTGCTCGATAAGTCGCGGTACGGCCAGCGTCATGAAGCCTCCTGAGGCACCAGCATGTTGGATTCGGCGAGCACACCCAGCGCGTGCAGATACGGCTGCTGTCCGGAGTCGTCCACCCCGGCCGCGCGGCAGGCGGACCGGACGTCCGGATGGTCGGCCAGCGACCGCACCACCTCGAGGATGGTGCGGTTCTTGAGAAAGGACAGCTTGCGGGTGCCGAAGTGATAGAGCAGTGCGCCAAAGGGTTCCGGGCGAACCGCCACTTGAGGGTGCAACCGCCAGCCGCGGTCGGGGTCGAGCACGGGAGTCAGTAGACCCCGCACATCCCGTCGATGGACACCTCTTCGACCAGAGTCTCGGTAACGAGCTCGGCGTCCGTGTCGGTCTCGCGGTCCATATGCATTGCCTCTCGTCAGGTCTCGACAACGATCGTCGAGCTTGTCACAATCGTCGTCAGAATATGGCATCGAGTGCCGAAATGGAAGGGCGGGTCTGATGCTGCCGCAGTCGCGGGTGGGCCGGCGCCGCTCGACGACACCGGAACACATCACCGACGTCGCCATCGAGTTGTTCACCGCCCGGGGTTTCGCCGAGGTGAGCGTCGACGACGTCGCGCAAGCCGCCGGCATCTCCCGCCGCACGCTGTTTCGCTACTACGCGTCCAAGAACGCCATCCCCTGGGGCGAGTTCGATATCCACCTCGCGCACCTACGGGAACTGCTCGACAGCGTCGACCCGCGCGTCCCGCTGGGCCGGGCGCTGCGCGCGGCCCTGTTGGCCTTCAACACTTTTGACGAGTCCGAGAGCGTCCGGCACCGCCAGCGCATGCGGGTCATCCTGCAAACGCCGGAACTGCAGGCCTATTCGATGACGATGTACGCCGGCTGGCGCGAGGTGATCGCCGAGTTCGTCGCCCGCCGCTCGGGCGTCAAGACGACCGACCTGCTTCCCCAGACGGTCGCCTGGAGCATGCTCGCCGTCGCGTTGTCGGCCTACGAGCACTGGCTGGGCGACGGATCCGTCACGTTGCCGACCGCGCTCGGCGACGCCTTCGACGTCGTCGGCGCGGGGCTGGGGAAGCTGGGGCGATGAGCGGTACCGCGCACTTGGTGCACACCCTGCGTTCGCAGGGGCGGTTCTGCGGCGCCTCGGGATCCCCGATGTACGACGAGCTGTTCGAAATGGTGGCCGCCGACGTCGAGGCCGGCGGTGTCTTCGCGAGCATCCTCTCCGGCCACGAAGACGATCCGTCGCGTGAAGCCGTGCCGCTTCGGCTGCTGGGCGGCTTGCACCGGTTGGTGCTCGACGGGCGAGCCGCAGCGTTGCGCCGCTGGTATCCCAGCACCGGCGGCACGTGGGACGCCGAACCCGCGTGGCCCGCGATCACCCGCGTCGCGGGCGACCACGCCGACGCGCTGCGCGATGCGCTCGCCCGACCACCGCAAACCAACGAGGTGGGCCGGTCCGCCGCGCTAATCGGCGGCCTGCTGCGGCTGGACCGCGGATTCGGTTTGCCGGTAAGGCTTTTCGAGATCGGCTCGAGCGCCGGGCTGAACCTGCGGGCCGACCACTACCATTACCGGTACGCCGGCGGCCGGTGGGGACCCGCCGGCTCGCCGGTGATCATCGACGACGCCTGGCGCGGGCGGCTGCCGCCCGACGGCGCGGTGCGGATCGTGGAGCGCCACGGCTACGACATCGCGCCCGTCGACGTCACCGGGACCGACGGGGAAATGACCGCGCTGAGCTACGTCTGGCCCGACCAGGCCGCCCGGCTGGATCGGCTGCGCGGCGCCATCGCCGTCGCGCGCGAGGTGCCCGCGCGGCTGAACCGCCGGCGGGCCGGCGACGCGGTCGCCAACCTGACGCTGGCCGACGGCGCACTGACCGTGCTGTGGCATTCGATCACCTGGCAATATCTCGCCGCCGACGAACGCGCCGCGATTCGCCGCGGCGTCGACGCGCTCGGCGCGAGGGCCACCGCGTCCGCGCCGTTCGCCCACCTCACCCTGGAGCCCGCGCGCGACGGGCCCGGCACACCCGTCAGGTTCCTGGTCCGGGCGCGTCGCTGGCCGGGTGGCGAGCTGGAGATTCTGGGCGAATGCCATCCGCACGGCCCGCCCGTGAACTGGCAATAAGTGCGATCCCCAAAGATTTTCGCTAACACCCGTCGGAGTTCGCCCCGCCGCGACGACGATAAGGGTGTGAGCGCCGAAGCGGACCACCGATCGGATCCTCGACGCGCGCTGCTGGCGCTGTACGACGAGGCGTTGCCGGTGGTGTACGGCTACTTCGCCCGTCGCTGTGGCGATGCCGCCGAGGACCTGACGTCGGAGACGTTCCTTGCGGCGATGGACGCCGCGCGCAGGAGCGACGCGCCGGCGATCTCGGTGCCGTGGTTGCTCGGCGTGGCACGGCACAAGCTGGCCGACCACTATCGGCGGCGGGCGGCCCGGCCGACGGTGCCGGTAGCCGAGCCACCCGAACCGGTCGGTGCTGCGACGGCCGACGACTGGGACGCCGAGCTGGATCGCATGATCGCCGAAGCGGTGCTGGCCAGGCTGGCCGAGCCGCACCGCACGGTGCTCGTGCTGCGCTACATGGACGACTGCTCGGTGCCCGAATGCGCCGAGCTGATCGGCCGCACCGTCCATGCCACCGAGGCACTGCTGGTCCGCGCCCGGCGCGCTTTCAGACAGCAATATCCGGAAGGAGGCACGTCATGAGTCAACACAACGATCCATTGAGCGTGCTGCGCACCGATGACCTTCCGGTCCAACCCGATCCGGCGTTCGCGGCCCGGCTGCGCCGCCGGCTGGAATCCGCACTAGCCCTCCCGGAAGGAGTTGTCATGAGCGGTACCGCCAGCACAATTTCCGAGTTGACCCAACCGTCGGCTCCTCAGCGGGATCCGCGTCCGGCGGCGTTGCCCTATCTGAGCGTGGCGGACGCGCGTGCGGCCATCGCCTGGTATACGGACGCTTTGGACGCGGCGGTGGTCGGTGAACCAATTGTGATGGACGACGGGCGAATTGGTCACGCCGAGCTGTCGATCGCGGGCGGCGTGCTGTATCTCGCCGACGAGTATCCAGAACTCGGGCTCAAAGCGCCTGCGCCCGGCTCGGTTTCGGTCAGCCTGATGCTGCGTGTCGACGACACCGATGCGGCTCTGCAGAAGGCGCGTGACCACGGAGCCGCCGTCCAACGCGAGATCTACGAGAACTACGGATCCCGCAGCGCCACCATCATCGACCCGTTCGGCCACCGCTGGATGCTGTCCGGCCCGACGGTCGCCGGCATCCGCCACGGCGACATCGGTTACGTCTCGGTGTGGGTCCCCGACGCCGACCGCGCGGCCGCCTTCTATGGTCACGTGCTGGGCTGGTCGTACGATCCCACGACTCGTCAGGTCACGAATACCGAACTGTCGACCGGGATTTCGGCCAGCTCCGGGCCGCCGACCCTCTTCTGCTGCTACGCCGTCGACGACATCGCGGCGGCTCGGACGGCGATCGCTGAGGCGGGCGGGACCCCGGGCGAAACCCGTCGCGCCGACTTCGGCACCGTGCTCGACGCCACCGACCCGCAGGGTGCGGCGTTCGCGGTATACGAACCGGCCCAAGGGCAAAAGCGCCCGGAACTCAACGGATCTGGACCCGGCGAGCTGTCGTACGTCACCTACGAGGTGCCGGATTCGGCCGGCTTCCGCGATTTCTACGGCCGGGTGCTGGGTTGGACATTCGACCCCGGCCGCATCGCGGACGGCTGGCAGGTGGTGGGAACGCATCCGATGGCCGGAGCCGCCGGCGGCGGCCGGCGTTCGACCACCGTGCCGATGTGGACGGTGGCGGACATCGAGGCGGCCGTCGCACGCGTGCGGGAAGCGGGCGGCACCGTGCTGGCCGAGCCGGCCCGTCAGCCCTACGGCATCTCCGCCGAATGCGTCGACGATCAGGGCGCGCGCTTCTACCTCGGCGAATTCTAGGCGGGATTCAGGATTTCCGAGATGGGTGTGGCGGCGGCGATCTTGGCCCGGACCTTCATCACCTTGCCGGGCATCCCGCCGCCCACCACACCGACGACCACCCCGTCGCGCTCGTAGTAGGCCAGGAACTTGCGTCCGTCGTCCTCGACGACGTGCACGATGTCGGTGGCCTCCGGCTCGCCCAGGCACTGGATCTTGATGTCGTACTGGTCGCTCCAGAAGTACGGCACGACCACGGCCGACGGCACGTCCTGGCCGAGCATCGCCGGCACCACCACCCGGGCCTGGTCGGCGACGTTGCTCCAATGTTCCACGCGCGCTTGGTGTCCCGTCGCATCACGCCACGAGGCGACGTCGCCCAGCGCCCACACGTTGGGCGCGCTGGTGCGCCCGGCCTCGTCGCAGATGACTCCGTTGTCGACCTCGACGCCGCTGCCCTCGAGCCACTCGGTCGCCGGCCGTGAGCCGATGCCGACCACCACCAGGTCGGCCGCCAGTTCGGTGCCGTCGGTGAGCACCACGGTGTCGACGCGGGAATCGCCGCGCACTTCCGCCACGCTGACACCGAGGCGAACGTCGACGCCTTCGTCGCGGTGCAGCCGCGCCACCAGCTCACCGATCTGTTCGCCGAGCACCGATGCCAGCGGTGTCGGCTGCGGCTCGACCAGCACCACGTCGACGCCCAGGCTGCGCAGGCTCGCCGCGACCTCGCAGCCGATGAAGCCGGCGCCGATGACCACGGCCCGCTGCGCCTGCGACGCGTGCTGGCGCAGCGCCATGCTCTCGTCGAACGACCTCAGCACCCGAATGCCCTCGAGGTCGGGGAACGCCGGAATGCGCCGCGGCACCAGGCCGGTCGCGACGACGAGCTCGTCGTAGCCCAGCTCTGTGCCGTCGTCGAGGGTCAGGGTCCGCGCGGTCGTGTCGAGACGTGTGGCGGCCGAGCCCAGTCGCAGCGTGATGTCGTTCTCGTCGTACCACTCGCGCGGTTTGAGGGCGACGTCGTCGACCTCTTTGCGCAGTACTTCCTTGGACAACGGCGGGCGATCGTAGGGCAGATGAACCTCGTCGCTGACGATGGTGATGCGACCGGAGTAGTCGGATCGACGCAGTTGCTCGGCCGTCCGCGCACCGGCGAGCCCGCCGCCGACGATCACAACCCCCTTTTCGAAGCCCTTTTCAGTCACGTGGAGTTCTTACCACGCTGGCCCGCTAGTACTTCAGGGCGCCCTTGTCGACGGGGATCTGGGTGCCCGACAGGGTGCCCGAGCCGTCACCGGCGAGCCACACCACGACGTCGGATACTTCGTCGGCCGTCATGAACCCCTTGTACTGCAACGGCATTGGCGGGAAGCTGTGCACGAATCGGGGGTGCTTGGCGAAGATCTCCATCATCGCCTCCGGCTCGATCATCGGGGTGTCGATCGAATACGGGTGGATGGAGTTGACCCGGATGTCGTATTCGCCGAGTTCGATCGCCAGGGTGTTGGTTAGCGCGGTCAGCCCGTGCTTGCTGGCCGCGTAGTGGCCGTTGCCGGGCGTCGCTTTGATGCCCGCCGACGAGCTGACGACGATGATGGAACCGCCGTTGCCGGCCTCGATCATCGCCGGGATCGTGGCGCGCAGGGTGCGCCAGGTGCCGGTCAGGTTGATCCCGATGACCGTGTCCCACTGCTCATCGGTGAGTTCCCAGACCCGGCCCCAACCCAGCACACCGGCGTTGGCGACCAGAACGTCGAGGCGGCCGAATTGTTCGACACCGTCGGCCACCAGTTGGCGCAGCGCGGTGTCGTCGCGGATGTCCACCTCGCGGGCCAGCACCTTGCGGCCCTCGGCTTCCACCAGGCGGACGGTCTCGGTGAGATCCTCGGGCGTGGCCGGCGTGTAGGTCAGGGTGTCAGAGGCTCGCGCGCAGATATCGAGCGCGATGATATCTGCGCCCTCGCGGGCGAGTCGCACCGCGTGCGACCGACCCTGGGCGCGGGCGGCGCCGGTGACGAATGCCACCCGTCCTTGCAGTGATCCAACCTGTGCAGCCACGAAGACAGGCTAGCAGCGAAACTGGAACGTGTTCTAACTCGGTCGAGATTCAGATCTCCGAGATGATCTGAGTCCGCCGGTTGGTGTACTCCTCGTCGCTCAGGGCACCGCTGGCCCGCAGCTTCTCGAGCTCGGCGAGCCGGTCGGCGATCGACGCTTGCGGCGGCGGCGGAGGGGCCGGCGCGCCCGCGCCCGCGGGTTGTGGCTGCTGCTCGGCCGCCCGGCGCACCACCGCCTGGATCTGCTGCCGCAATGCCGGATTCGACCGGATGTCGACCATCCGATTGAGCGGGACGTTGTTGGCCTTGAGGATCTGCAAAATCTCCATCAGCGGGCCGGCCTGCCCGCTGAGGTCGTAGGTCCGGTTGTCTTCGGCCACGGTGAATTGGGCGGGCACCAGCCCGTTGACCAAAGCGCTTCGCTCCCAGTCGATTCGGTATTCCTGGGTGGTGGGATTGACCAGGACGACAAGCTTGCGCGCGGTGAGGTTGCCCAGCCGGGTCACGCTGGCGATGACGCGGTCCTGGCTGTCGAACGGCACGAATCCGGGCCCGGCGATGTGCAGGTCCACCTTCACCAGCGGTTGCTCGTTGATCCGGGTTCCCGTTTCGGTGAGCCCGGTGATTTGAGCGAGCGCCAGCACCCCGTGCCGCTCGAGTTCGGCCGTCTTGGCGGCCGACTTCTCCCCGAAATTGGTCAGCCAGAGCGCGATCAACACGTCTGCCACCGTGATGAGCAGGCCGACGTAGAACATCCACGACAGCAGGCTGCCCAGCCCCATCGTGAAGTAGACGACCAAAAAGATCGGCCCAACCAGGCCTCCGCACAGCAACACCACTAACTGGGTCTTCAGGTAGCGCGCAAACACGTGTCTCTCCTCGCCTTGCTGGGAATCCGTGTCAGATTAACGCCCGCGGCCCTCCGGCGAGCGTCATACGTGCAGACCACGTCCGGGTGTCACTGCGGCGCCTGGTGCGCCGGCTGCCCAGTGAACGACGCCCCCGCCCCCGCCGCCGGAGAAAAAGCACGCTTCGCCGGAGAAACAGCGGCGGATGCCGCCGCCGATGCCGCGAGCGGTGCCGGCATCGCGGAGGCCGGAGAGGCTTCCGGCGGTTCCGCCTCCGCGCCCGCGACGGGCTGGGTGCTGTGCACCAGCGTCGCCGGTGTCGGGGAATGGGTTTCCGGCTGCACCGCCCCCGACGGCGCGCCGGCAGCCGCGGCCCGGGCCGCAAACCTGGCGGCGGCTGTGGCGCCGGCGCGGGCGGGCCCGGCGGCGCCCCCAGC
>NZ_MBEM01000059.1:0-561 GCF_001954045.1 Mycobacterium sp. SP-6446
CAGCCCGATGTCTTCGGCCATGGTGATCTGTACGTGATCGACGTAGTGCGCGTTCCAGATCGGGTCCCACAGTTGATTGGCGAAGCGTAACGCCAGGATGTTCTGAACCGTCTCCTTGCCCAGGTAGTGGTCGATGCGGAACACCGACTCCTCGGGGAACACCGAGTTGACCACGTGGTTGAGTTCGCGGGCGCTCTCCAGATCGTGGCCGAACGGCTTCTCGATGACGACCCGGCTCCACCGGTCGTCCTGCGGACGGGCCAGCCCGGAGGAGTGCAGCTGTTCGCACACCACCGGAAACGATCTGGGCGGGATCGCCAGGTAAAAGGCGTGATTGCCGCCGATGCCGCGCTCGGCGTCGAGTTTCTCCAGCGTCTCGGCCAGCCGCCCGAACGCGGCCTCGTCGTCGAACTCGCCGCGCACGAACCGCAATCCGTCCGCCAGCCGCTCCCAGATCGCCTGGCGGAACGGGGTACGGCAATATTGCTTCACGTCGTCGAGGATCACCTGGGCGAAGGTGTCGTGATCCCAGTCGCGGCGGGCGAAGCCCACCAGGGAGAA
>NZ_MBEM01000060.1:0-55144 GCF_001954045.1 Mycobacterium sp. SP-6446
CCCGCGCCGGTGGCCGACGACCTCGCCTACATCATCTTCACCTCCGGGACGACGGGTGTGCCCAAGGGCGTGGCCATCACGCACCGCAACGTCACCCTGCTGGCCGACGCCCTCGACGACACCGGCCTGCCGCCGGGACCCGAGCGGGTGTGGTCGCAGTGGCATTCCTACAGCTTCGACATTTCGGGCTGGGAGATCTTCGGCGCCCTGCTGCGTGGCGGGCGCCTGGTCGTCGTGCCCGAATCGGTGGCCAGCTCGCCGGAAGACTTCCACGCCTTGCTCGTCGACGAACGGGTCAACGTGCTGAGCCAAACCCCGTCGGCCGTCGGGGCGTTGTCACCGGAGGGTTTGGACTCGGTGGCCCTGCTCGTCGGTGGCGAGGCCTGCCCGGCCGAAGTGGTCGACCGCTGGGCGCCCCGGCGGGTGATGATCAACGAATACGGCCCGACCGAGACCACGATGTGGGTCGCGATCAGCGCCGCACTGACGCCCGGGTCGGGCGTGGTGCCGATCGGGTCGCCCCTGCCGACGGCGGCGTTGTTTGTGCTCGACGCATGGTTGCGGCCGGTGCCGGCCGGAGTGGTCGGTGAGTTGTATGTGGCCGGCGGCCAGGTCGGCTGCGGGTATTGGCGCCGGGGCGGGTTGACCGCGTCGCGATTCGTGGCGTGCCCGTTCGGCGGGCCCGGGACACGGATGTACCGCACCGGCGACCTGGTGTGCTGGGGCCCCGACGGACAACTGCAATATCTCGGGCGCACCGACGAGCAGGTGAAGATCCGCGGGTATCGCATCGAACTCGGTGAGGTGCAGGCGGCGCTGGCCGCGCAACCCGGGGTGCGGCAGGCGGCGGTGATCGCCCGCGAGGACCGCCCCGGGGATAAGCGCCTGGTCGGCTATGTCACCGGGACCGCCGATCCGGCCGCGGCCCGCGCCCAGCTGGCCGAGCGGCTCCCCGCGTACATGGTGCCGGCGGCCGTGGTGGCGGTGCAGGCCCTGCCGTTGACCGTCAACGGCAAACTCGACAAGCGCGCCCTGCCGGCACCCGAATACCAGGAGGGTGATCGGTACCGAGCGCCGTCCACTCCCACCGAGGAGATCCTCGCCGGCATCTACGCCGAGGTGCTCGGCGTCGACCGCGTCGGGGTCGACGAGTCGTTCTTCCACCTCGGTGGGGATTCGCTTTCCGCGATGCGGGTGATCGCCAAGATCAACACCGCCCTGGATACCCACCTGTCGGTGCGCGTCTTGTTCGACGCGCCGTCGGTAAGCGGCCTGAGCCAGCAGGTCGGCCGGCATGCCGGCGCGGACGGCTTCACCTCCGTGCACGGCCGCGACGCCACCGAGGTGCACGCCGCCGACCTCACGCTGGACAAGTTCCTCGACGCCACGACGCTTTCCGCCGCCCCGTCCCTGCCCGGCCCCAGCGCCGAGGTGCGGACGGTATTGCTCACCGGCGCAACCGGTTTCGTGGGGCGCTACCTGCTGCTGGAATGGCTGGAGCGGATGGAGCTGGTCGACGGCACGCTGATCTGTTTGGTGCGGGCCGATTCCGACGAGGACGCGCGACGCCGGCTGGTCAAGGTCTTCGACCGCGGCGATCCGGATCTGCTGTGGCGATTCCAGGACCTGGCCCGCGATCATCTGCGGGTGATCGCGGCCGACAAGGCCGAAGCCAACCTCGGCCTGGACGAGCAGGCCTGGCAGGGGCTGGCCGACACGGTCGACCTGATCGTCGATTCCGCGGCCATGGTAAGCGCCGTCTTGCCCTACAGCGAGCTGTTCGGGCCCAACGTCGCGGGCACCGCCGAGTTGATCCGGTTGGCGCTGGCCACCAAACTCAAGTCCTACATCTACGTGTCGACCGTCAACGTGGGCGACCAGATCGAGCCGTCGGCGTTCACCGAGGACGCCGATATCCGGGTCATCAGCCCCACCCGAACCATGGACGGCAGCTACGCCAACGGCTATGGCATCAGCAAATGGGCCGGCGAGGTGCTACTGCGCGAGGCCAACGATCTGTGTGGGCTGCCGGTGGCGGTGTTTCGCTGCGACATGGTCATGGCCGACACCACCTACGTGGGTCAGCTCAACGAGTCGGACCTGTTCTCCCGCATGGTGTTGAGCGTGGTGGCCACCGGTATCGCACCGCGTTCGGTGTACCGGCTCGATGCCGACGGCAACCGGCAACGCGCGCACTTCGACGGGCTGCCCGTCGGATTCGTCGCCGAGTCGATCGCCACACTGGGAGCCCAGGTGGTCGACGGGTTCGAGACCTACCACGTGATGAACCCGCACGACGACGGCATCGGATTCGATGAGTTCGTCGACTGGCTGATCGAGGCCGGCCACCCGATCCAGCGCATCGACGACTTCGGGGAATGGCTGCGGCGCTTCGAGGCCGCCCTGCGTGCCCTGCCCGAACGGCAGCGCCAGCACTCGGTGCTGGAGGTACTGCAATTGCTGCTGCGCAATACCCCGGACGTGCACGCGATCGAGCCGGTCCGGGGTTCTCTCGCGCCGACCGACCGATTCCGGGCTGCGGTGCAGGAAGCCAAGATTGGGCCGGACAACGACATCCCGCACGTCTCGCCGCCGATCATCGTCAAATACGTCACCGAGTTGCAGCGGCTCGGACTGCTCTAGCCGGCAATCACCACATGCACGGCACCAGGCGGTAGCGGACCTTGCGCGTGTACTCGCGATACCCGTCCAGCTCTTCGGACAGCAGCTTCTCCTCATCCCGGATGCGCCAGGCGAGCACGCCGAGGCCCGGCAGAACGAACAGCAGCCCCCAATAGGAGCCGAGCGCGAGGGAGAAGCCGATCATCATGATCACGTTGCCGGTGTACATGGGGTGGCGCACCAGCCCGTAGAGCCCGTTGGAGATGACCTTCTGGCCGGCCTCCACCCGGATCGTCGCGGCCGCATGGCTATTCTGGACGACCACCAGCATCATCACGCCCAGCCCGACGGCTACCAGGACATCACCGGCCAGGCAGACCGCGGCCGGGGCCCGCGACCAGCCGAAGCGATGGTCGAGGGCGCTCAGGGCGAGCATCGCCGCCAGCGACGACCACGAGGCCGCCATCACGACCTTCTGCGTCGTTCGCGTCTCCGCCGCCGGTCCTCCACGCATCCGGCGTTGTAGCGCAACGGGATTCGTGCGCAGTAAGTAAAGGCTGGGGAGCCACCCGGACAGGGCGAACACCACCAGGAAAACCCATGCCTGCCAGTAGTCGAACGTGAAAGCCGCCGTGAATAGGATCACCCCGAACACGACGGGCTCAACAAGCCCCAATGCCAACATTTTTGGAACGGTGGTCACGCATCCTCCTGCCGTGGGCTGCCGCGGGCGCCAGTTTTCGCACGGTGTTCGTACTGTAGGCGATCGGTGTGTGTCCGGCGGTCGGCTACACCTGAACAGGTACAGCGACTTGCCGGGTTTTGTCCCCGACGGTGGCGGCGACGACGGTAATCTGATGACCGTGGAGGGGACTTCCGTTCCGGCTGTGCTGCGCGAACGCGCCAGCCTGCAGCCCGATGACACGGCGTTCACGTTTGTCGATTACGACCAGGACTGGAACGGCGTGGAGGAAAGCCTGACCTGGTCGCAGCTGTATCGGCGAACACTGAACGTCGCACGGGCGCTCGAAGATTGCGCGTCGACGGGTGACCGCGCCGTCATATTGTCACCCCAGGGGCTCGACTACATCGTTGCGTTTCTCGGCGCATTGCAAGCGGGGCAGCTCGCGGTTCCGCTTTCGGTTCCGCTAGGTGGCGTCAGCGATGAGCGCGTCAGCTCGGTACTGCGCGACACGTCGCCGACCGTCGTCCTCACCACGTCCCCTGTCGCGGGCAAGGTTGCCTATTATGCGACGCGGTCCGCGGAATCAGTTCCCACGATCGTTGAGGTTGACCGGCTGGATCTTGACGCTCCGGCAGGATCGGGCGCCCGGCGCGAGACCTATCCGGATGTGGCGTATCTGCAATACACGTCGGGGTCGACCCGCCAGCCGGCCGGAGTCATGATCTCGCACCACAACTTGCTGGCCAATTTCGAACAGCTGATGTCCGACTTCTTTGTGGATTACGGACGGGTCCCGCCGGCCGACGGCTGTATTGTGTCGTGGCTGCCGTTGTATCACGACATGGGTTTGGTCCTGGGGGTATGCGCGCCGATTCTGGCGGGGGTCGGCACCGTGCTGACGAGCCCGGTGGCGTTCCTGCAACGGCCGGCCCGCTGGATGCAATTGCTGGCGAACAACCACCATCCATTTTCGGCGGCGCCGAACTTCGCCTTCGAATTGGCGACACGAAAAACCTCGGACGAGGACATGGCCGGATTGGACCTGGGGGAGGTGCTGGTCATCCTCAGCGGTAGCGAACGGGTGCACCCCGCGACGCTGCGGCGTTTCACCAATCGGTTCGCGCGTTTTAACTTGCCCGACAACGCGATACGGCCGTCATATGGGCTCGCCGAGGCAACGGTGTATGCGGCTACCCGCACTCCTTCCCAGCCACCCGAGATCGTCCACTTCGAATCCGAGAAGCTGTCCGCCGGCCATGCGGAGCGTTGCGCTAGCGGGACCGGTACACCGCTAGTCAGCTACGGGGTGCCGCGGTCACCGACGATTCGCATCGTCGATCCCGACACGTGCGTCGAGTGCCCGGAAGGTACGGCCGGTGAGATTTGGATGCACGGCGCCAACATCGCTATGGGCTACTGGCACAAGCGCGACGAGACCGAGCGCACCTTCGGCGGGCGGCTCGTCGCTCCGTCGGCGGGGACGCCCGAAGGGCCGTGGCTCAGAACGGGAGACCGGGGATTCTTCTCCGATGGGGAGCTGTTCATCGTTGGCCGCATCAAGGATCTATTGATTGTTTACGGGCGTAACCACTCACCCGACGACATCGAGGCGACCATCCAGGAGATCACCCGGGGCAGGTGCGCGGCGATAGCGGTTGCGCGCGATCACACGGAGGAGCTCGTGGCCATCATCGAGGTCAAGCGCCGCGGCGATTCCGATGAAGCGGCAGCGGACCAGCTCGTCGCCGTCAAGCGTGAGGTCACCTCGGCCATATCCAATTCGCATGGGCTGGCCCTCGCGGATCTGGTTGCGGTGCCACCGGGTTCGATTCCCATCACCACGAGCGGCAAGGTCAGGCGAGCGGCCTGTGTCGAGCACTATCGACACGGCCGGTTCACCCGTTTGGACGCTTAGGCAATCACCGGGCCCGCGGCTCCGGGCTTCAGGGGGTGCGCAGACCGCGGTCGCAAACCGGAGGTCACGAGGTGGGTAAGAGATCGTCCAAATGTGTTGTTTTACATGTGTTTTACTGCACGATCGGTTCACCCGTTCGGCCGTTCGAGCAACACCGCGGACCGGGGTCCAGCGCGAATTTGTTAGGCAGGCTTGGAGTTCCGGGCTTCAGCTCATTGATCTGCGACTTCGTCCGGCGCTAGCCGACTAGGCCTGAGCTCGCATGGTCCGGCCGCAAACCGGAGGGCGTGTGTTGGGTAAGAGATCGTCGAAAAGTGTTGTTTTACATGTGTTTTACAGCAAGAAACTTTCTCGAAATCCCAACGGACGCGGTAGGCCTCCGTTATGGTTTGGGCCGGGCTTCACTCATTTCGACTAGACGGCCTAGGGGAATTTTGCCGGTGTTCCAGGCGGCTGGCGGATGGTCTCGGGTGAAGAGGATCGCGTCGCGTATCCGGACTACTTCGAAGAGAAAAGGACCGATAGACGGCCGAAAAGTCTGCGCGAGAGGCTGGCAGTGGGCAGGGCTTTTGATAACTAAACCATGCGGGGTGGGGGATTCGGATGGCACTCGATGACCGCGCACTGACGCTGACGCGCGAACATGATGACCGGGCACTACCGGTAACGCGCGGACAGCTAGACATTTGGCTTGCGCAGGAAACGGGACACTCCGGCACGGAGTGGCAACTCGGTCTGTTCGTGAAAATCGAGGGCACGGTAGAACCCGATGCCCTGCAATGGGCGATCCGTCGAGTAGTGAGCGAGGCCGAACCTGTCAGGGCTGCCATCTTTGAGGTGGATGGCCAGGTTTTCCAAAAGCCGATCGAGTACCCGGATGTGGAGCTCGTCTTCTATGACCTGACTGGTTCGCACAATCCCGTACAAGAAGCGCATCGGATAACCTCATCGATCCAGCGCACCCCGATGCCACTCAGTGGCCCGCTGTTCAAATTCGCATTGCTTCGGACGGCGCCCGAGGAATTCTATTTTTTCGGGTGCGGCCACCACATAGTCGTGGACGGAACCGGGATCGCGCTGGTTGGTCAGCGGATTGCGGCCGTCTACTCGGCGATCGTTTCGGGCGCGCCGATTCCTGATGCGTTCTTCGGCTCGCTGCAGGACTTGGTCGAATGCGAGTTGGAATACGAAGCGTCCGACGACTATCTCGAAGATCAGGCCTATTGGACCAGAAACCTTCCCAGCGAAAGCGGGCCGCGCGATCGGTTGCCCGCTGCCGCGGGCGAGCGGGAACCGTATTGGCTTTCCGCGCCGGTTCAATTGGACCCTTTGGTCCTTCGCCGCGTAGAAGAGTTATCCGAGGTGTGGAATGTGCCTCGATCGTCGGTCATCACCGCGGCGTGCGCCCTCTTGGTCCGTGGCTGGTGCGCCGAGGGCCCAGAGGTGGTGTTCGATTTCCCGGTCGCCAGGCGAGTACGTCCGGAATCACGGACGCTTCCCGCAATGGTTGCCGGAATTGTGCCGCTGGTGTTGACGGTTTCGCCGGGATGTACGGTCGCCGGTTTTTGTGAATATGTTGACAAGCGGATACGGGAAGCGCTGCAGCATCAGAGGTTTCCGGTGCAAGCCCTTGAGCGCAAAGCTCGCCCGGGTCAGCCGATCGGCAGGGTGAGCGTTAATTTCATCCCGTCCATATTCACCTTGGCCTTCGGTGGTGCCGCGGCGTCGGCCTCATTGACCACTGCGGGCCCCGTGGACGGCTTTGGGCTGTTCTTCTCTGGCGCCGGCGATCGGCTGTTTCTCAGCACGGCGGGCGCTGGGCAGCCATTTTCGAATTTCGATGTCACCGATGTGGCGCAGCGGTTGGAGCGGGTACTGGCGGCGATGACCGCCGACCCCACGCGTCCCTTGTCGTCGGTGGACTTGCTGGATCCGCCCGAGCAGGCCCGGCTGGAGGGGTGGGGCAACCGGGCGGTGTTGAGCGAGCCGGCGAGCACGCCGACGTCGATCCCGGCGTTGTTCGCCGCGCAGGTGGCGCGCACACCCGAGGCGGTGGCACTGGTATGCGAGGGGTGCTCTTGGACGTACCGCGAGCTTGACGAGGCGGCCAACCGGTTGGCGCACCTGCTGGCCGGCCAGGGCGCGGGCCCGGGTGAGTCTGTGGCGCTGCTGTTTTCGCGTTCGGCCGAGGCGATCGTGTCGATTTTGGCGGTGCTGAAAACCGGGGCGGCCTACCTACCGATCGACCCGGTACTACCGGCGTCCCGCGTCGGGTTCATGCTCGCCGACGCCACGCCGATCGCCGCGATCACCACCGCCGGGCTGGCCGACCGGCTGGACGCCCATCAGTTGCTGGTTATCGACGTCGACGACCCCCGCATTGATATACAGCCCAGCACGGCACCGCCGGCGCCGGCTCCCGATGACATCGCGTACGTCCTGTACACCTCCGGCACCACGGGTGTGCCCAAGGGGGTGGCGATTACCCACCGCAACGTGACCCAGTTGCTGGAGTCGTTGGATGCGGGCCTTCCGGCGCCGGGCCAGGTGTGGACGCAGTGGCATTCGTTGGCCTTCGACGTCTCGGTGTGGGAGATCTTTGGCGCGCTGTTCTACGGCGGGCGGCTGGTGGTGGTGCCCGAAGAGGTGGCCCGCTCGCCGGAAGACTTCCACGCCTTACTGGCCGCCGAACACGTCAGCGTGCTAAGCCAAACCCCCTCTGCGGCGGGGGTTTTGTCTCCTGAGGGCTTGGAAGCGGCGCTGGTGGTGGCCGGTGAGGCCTGCCCGGCCGAGCTGGTGGATCGGTGGGCGCCCGGGCGGGTGATGATCAACGCCTACGGCCCGACCGAGACCACGGTGTACGCGGCGATCAGTGCGCCGTTGACGGCGGGTTCGGGGGCACCGATCGGTTCGCCGGTTCCCAGGGCGGCGTTGTTTGTGCTCGATGCGTGGTTGCGGCCGGTGCCGGCGGGTGTGGTCGGTGAGTTGTATGTGGCCGGTGCCGGTGTGGGAGTTGGGTATTGGCGCCGGCCGGGGTTGACCGCTTCGCGGTTCGTGGCGTGCCCGTTCACAGCGGGAACTCGGATGTATCGCACCGGGGATGAGGTGTGTTGGGGCACCGATGGGCAGCTGCGGTATCTGGGGCGTGCCGATGAGCAGGTCAAGATCCGCGGGTATCGCATCGAACTCGGCGAGGTGCGCGCGGCGCTGGCTGGGCTGGATGGCGTCGAGCAGGCGGTGGTGATCGCCCGCGAGGACCGTCCCGGCGACAAGCGTCTGGTGGGCTACGTCACCGGGACCGTCGATGTGGCCGGCATACGCGAGCGGCTGGCGGATCGGTTGCCGGCCTACATGATCCCCGCGGCGGTGCTGGCGCTCGAGGCGCTGCCGTTGACGGTGAATGGCAAATTGGATAAGCCGGCCTTGCCGGCACCCGAGTACATCGAGCTTGATCGCTATCGCGCGCCAGTCAGCCCGACCGAGGAGATTTTGGCCGGCATTTATGCCCGGGTGTTGGGGTTGGACCGGGTCGGGGTCGACGAGTCGTTTTTCGATTTGGGTGGGGACTCGCTGTCGGCGATGCGGGTGATCGCCGCGGTCAACACCGCTTTGGATGCCGGTCTGGCCGTGCGCACCTTGTTCGACGCGCCCACGGTGGCCCAGTTGGCGCCCCGCATCGGTGAGGACGGGGATCGGCGTCCGCCGTTAGTGGCCGGCCAGCGACCCGCGGTGGTGCCGATGTCGTTTGCGCAGAGCCGGTTGTGGTTTTTGGACCGCTTCGAGGGCGGGGTAGCGACCTACAACATGCCGATCGCATTCCGGATCGACGGGGCGTTGGATGTGCCGGCCCTCGTTGCGGCGCTGGACGATGTGATCGCCCGTCACGAAGCGCTGCGCACGGTCTTCGTTGATGTTGACGGGGTCCCGTGCCAGCAGGTGTTGGCAGCCGCCTCGGGAATGTGGCATCACAAGGGTGCGGCGGTGGTGTCGTTGCCGGAGCGGGACGTGGCCGGCGAATTGGTGGCGTTGGCCGGGTATCGGTTTGAGCTGTCGACCGAGATCCCGATTCGCGCGCAGATCTATGCCGTGGGCCCCGATCAGCATGTGGTGGGAATCGTGGTGCACCACATCGCTTTTGACGGCTGGTCGATGGCCCCGATGGTCCGCGACGTGGGCATGGCGTATGCCAGCCGGCGTGCTGGGCAAGCCCCGTGCTGGGCACCGTTGGCGGTGCAGTACGCCGATTACACTCTGTGGCAACGGGATTGGCTGGGCGACGAGTCCGATCCCGACAGTGAGATCGGCGGGCAGTTGGCCTACTGGCGCCAGGAGCTGGCGGATTTGCCCGAGCTGGTGTCGCTGCCCACCGATCGGATCCGTCCGCCGGTGCCCAGCTACCGCGGTGATCGGGTGCCGCTGCGCATCGACTCCCAATTATGGGCGGGGGTCAAGGCGCTGGCGGAGGCGCACAACGCGACGGTGTCGATGGTGTTGCAGGCGGTCTTGGCGGTGGTGTTGCACCGTGCCGGCGCCGGTGAGGACGTGGTGATGGGCTCGCCGATCGCCGGACGGTTGGACGAGGCGCTCGACGATCTGGTCGGGTTTTTCGTCAACACCTGGGTGTTGCGCTTGGATGTCAATCCCGCGCAGCGGTTTTGCGACGTGCTGGCGCAGGTGCGGCACAAGGCGCTCAACGCGTACGGCAACCAGGACGTCCCCTTCGAGCTGCTGGTCGAGCAGCTCAACCCGGCCCGCTCCACCGCGCATCACCCGCTGTTCCAGGTGGGCATGGTCTTCCAGAACAACGTGCGCCCCGAGGTGGCGCTGGACGGTGTGAACGTCGAGTCGCTGGCGATGTCCACCGGGACCTCTAAGTTCGACCTGGATTTCGATCTGCATGAGATAGCCGCCGACTCCAGTGGCTCGCCGATGGCCGCCGGGATGGTGACCTATGCGACAGACTTGTTCGACCGGGCCAGCATCGAGCGGGTGGTCGGCTGGTTCGGGCGAGTCATCGAGGCGGTGGTCTTCGACGCCGCGGTGGCGGTGGGAGAGGTGTCGTTGCTGGATCGCGGTGAACGCGATCTGGTGCTGGAGCGATGGTCTGGCGCCGAGGTGGACGCGCCGGTGGGGGTGGCGCCGCAGGTGTTGGCCGCGACGGTGGCCGCCGACCCCGACGCGGTGGCGGTGATCGACGGCGCGCGGCGCGTGTCCTACCGCGAGCTTGATGAGTGGTCGTCGCGGTGGGCGCGGGTGTTGATCGAGGCTGGAGTCGGTACCGAGCGCGCCGTCGGTGTCGCGCTGGACCGGTGTGCGGAGTTGCTGGTGGCCTGGTGGGCGGTGCTCAAGGCCGGCGGGGTGTATGTGCCAGTGGACCGGACCCACCCCGTCGAGCGCATTTCCGCGGTATTGGACGCGGCCGGGGCGGTGTGCGTGGTGACCTGCGGTGCCGAGGAGGTGGCCGGGGCCGGGGCGCGCCCGGTGCTGCGCCTCGACGGCACCGATGTCTCCAGGTACTCCGCGGACCCGATCATCGACGCCGATCGGCTGGCGCCGCTGGCACCCGATAACACCGCGCATGTGTTCTTTACGTCGGGGTCCACCGGGGTGCCCAAGGGGGTGTCGGTTAGCCACGCCGGTCTGCCGGGGGTGGCCGCGGCGCAACGCACGGAGTTCGGGTTGGGCGCCGACGCGCGGGTATTGATGGTGTCCGCACCTACCTTCGATGCGTCGGTGTTTGAAATCCTCTGGGCCACAGGGTCGGCGGCGGCGTTGGTGGTGGCGCCACCGGATGTGTATGCCGGGGAGGCGCTGACCGATCTGCTGCAAGCCCAGCGGGTCAGCGCGGCCATCATGACTCCGACGGTGGTGTCGTCGCTGGATCGGGACCGCCTGGACCAACTGGACACACTGGCCACCATGGGTGAGGCCTGCCCGCCGGAGGTCGTGGCGGCCTGGGCGCCGGGCCGGCGGATGTTCGACGCCTACGGTCCGACCGAGACCACCGTTTGGGCGACGTGGGCGCCGCTGGTGGCGGGGCAGCGGGTGACGATCGGCGTACCGATCGCGGGGGTGTGCGCGTGGGTGCTCGACGCGCGGCTGAACCTCGCGCCGATCGGGATGGTCGGTGAGTTGTATATGAGTGGGCCGGCGGTGGCGCGTGGTTATGTGGGCCGGGCGGGTTTGACCGCGGAACGGTTCGTGGCCAACCCCTTTGGTGCTCCGGGGGACCGGATGTATCGCACCGGCGATCTGGTGCGCTGGACCCCCAGCGGCGCCCTGGAGTATCTGGGCCGCGCCGACACGCAGGTCAAATTGCGCGGGCAGCGCATCGAGCTGGGCGAGATCGAAAACACCCTGCTGGCCTGCCCACAGGTGACCCAGGCCGCCGCCGCGGTGCACGAGACCGCCACCGGCTCCCACCTTGTCGCCTACGTGGCTCTCGAGCACGCGGCGACCGAAGAGGACGACGCCGAGGTCGTCGACCAGTGGCAGCACCTGTACGACGAGCTGTATGGGTCCGAGGGCGAGGCGCCGGAGTTCGGCATGGATTTTCGGGGCTGGAACAGCAGCTACACCGAGGAGCCGATTCCGCTGCAGGAGATGGTGCAGTGGCGCGGGGCCACCGTGGATCGGATCTTGGCCCTGCGGCCGCGGCGGGTGTTGGAGATCGGGGTTGGTTCGGGGCTGGTGTTGTCCCAGATCGCCCCCCACTGTGAGCAGTACGTCGGCACGGATATGTCGGCGGTGGCTATCGAGAAGCTTGCCCGCGCGCTCGAGCGGTTGCAGATCGAGTGGCGTGATCGGGTGCGGTTGCTGGCCCAGCCCGCTCATGTGATCGAAGCTCTGCCGCATGCTCATTTCGACACGATCATCTTGAACTCGGTGGTGCAGTACTTCCCGAACGCGACGTATTTGCGCGAGGTCATCGACAATGCCATGCAGTTGTTGGCCCCGGGTGGGTCGGTGTTTCTCGGTGACGTGCGCAACCATGCCCTGCAGGGTGCGTTGCAAACCGGGGTTGCGCTGGCGCGCACCGACAGCGCCGATGCCGCCGAGATCCGCCAGCGCATTCAGCGTGCGGTGCTCGCCGAGACCGAATTGCTGTTGGCGCCAGAGTTTTTCACCGCCTATGCGGCCGAGAATTCGGCGGCGGCCGGGGTTGACATTCAGGTCAAGCGTGGAACGGCCGACAACGAACTGACCCGGTATCGCTACGACGTCGTCATCCACAAAACCCCCGCGGCCGTGCGTTCGCTGGCCGACGCCCCCCGTTGGGCATGGACGCATTGCGCCGGAGTACGCGACCGGTTGATCTCGCAGCGCCCCAACATGATTCGCGTCACGGGGATACCCCGTGCCGGGGTGATCGGCGACGTCCACATCGAAGGCGTCCTGGAGGCCGGGCTACCTCTGGAGGCAGCCCTCGCCGAAGCCGCAGCCACAGCGGATGCCGTCGTCCCCGAAGAGTTGCACCGTCTCGGTGAAACCGCCGGATACCACGTCGCCGTGACCTGGGGCGCCCAACCGGGCACCATGGATGCGGTCTTCATCGCGCCGACCGACGCCGACGGCCAGCACATCGCGCCGCTGGTGGACCTGTATCTGCCCTCCGCCGGAGCCGGGCAACAAACCGCTCACGCAAATGATCCCGACACCAATACCAAGATCGGAGCGGTGCGGCAGCGGTTGAGCGCATGGTTGCCCGACTACATGGTTCCCGCACACATCGTCGTGCTCGAGAAATTTCCGTTGACCTCATCGGGCAAGGTCGACCGAAAGGCGTTGCCGGCGCCGGTTTTTGCCGCCAGGGCGTTTCGGGCGCCGCAGACCCAGACCGAAAAGATCATTGCCGAGGCGTTCGCCGAGGTATTGGGCCTGGCCCGGGTCGGGCTCGACGACGACTTCTTCGCCCTGGGTGGCGATTCCCTGAGCGCCACCCGTGTCAGCGCGCGCCTGCAGCTCGCGTTGGGCAGGGAAGTGCCGGTGCGGTATCTGTTCGAGGCCGCCAAAGTCGCGGACCTCGCCGAGCACTTGCGACGGCATCGTGGTGCTTCTCCCCGCCCGCCCCTGGTGCCGATGGCACGCCCGCAACGGATCCCGTTGTCGTATGCCCAGCAGCGGTTGTGGTTCATCGACCAGCTGCAGGGGCCTTCCCCGATCTACAACATGGCGGTTGCCTTGCGGCTGTGTGGGCGGCTCGACGTCGAGGCGTTGGGGGCGGCGGTGACCGATGTGGTGGCCCGCCATGAGAGTCTGCGCACCCTGTTCGCCGCGCCCGATGGCGTACCGCAGCAGGTGATCATCCCCTCGGAGCGGGCCGATTTCGGGTGGCAAGTCATCGATGCCACCGGCTGGCCGGGAGACCAGCTGTATGAGGCAATCAGCGCCGAGGCGCGTCACACATTTGATCTGGCCTCCGAGATCCCTTTGCGGGCAAGGCTTTTCCGCATCGACGACGACGAACATGTGCTGATGGCCGTGGCCCACCACATCGCCGCCGACGGCTGGTCCATTGCCCCGCTGGTGCGTGATCTGGGCGTGGCCTATGCCAGCCGCTCTGCGGGACACGCTCCCGACACGGCGCCGTTGACGGTGCAGTACGTCGACTACACGCTGTGGCAGCGCGAGCACCTCGGTGATCTCGACGATCCCGAGAGCCCCATCGCCGCGCAGCTGGCCTACTGGCAGGAAGCCCTGGCCGGGATGCCCGAGCACCTGCAGCTGCCCACCGATCGCCCCTACCCGCCGGTCGCCGATTACCGAGGCGCCACTCTGGCGGTGGAGTGGCCGGCGGCGCTGCAGCAGCGGGTGGCTCAGGTGGCCGGTAAGCACAACACGACCAGCTTCATGGTGATCCAGGCCGCCCTGACGGCGCTGCTATCCAAACTCAGCGCCAGCTCCGATGTGGCGGTGGGGATTTCGATCGCCGGGCGCCGCGACCCGGCGCTCGATGAGCTGGTCGGGTTTTTCGTCAACACGTTGGTGCTGCGTGTCGATCTGGCCGGTGATCCCACCATTGGTGAACTGCTGGCCCAGGTGCGGGCGCGCAGTTTGGAGGCTTTCGAGCATCAAGATGTGCCCTTCGAGGTGCTCGTCGAGAGGCTCAACCCTTCTCGGTCGCTCACCCATCACCCCTTGATCCAGGTGATATTTGCGTGGCAGAACTTCACCGGTCAAGACAGTGACCCCGCCGTCGAACCGGCTCTGGGTGACGTGCAGGTCACGCCGCTCCCGGTGGGCATCCAGGCGGCCCGGATGGATTTGGTGTTTTACCTCGGGGAACGCTGGAACGAGGCCGGTGAGCCCGCCGGGATCGGCGGGGCAGTGGAATTCCGCACCGACGTGTTCGACGCGGCCAGCATCCAAACACTGATCGAGCGGTTGGAGCGGGTGTTGGCGGCGATGACCGCCGAGCCCACCCGGCGGCTGTCGTCGGTGGACCTGCTCGACGAGCCCGAGCATGCCCGCCTGGAGGGGTGGGGTAACGGGGCGGTGCTGGCGCGGCCCGCACCCGCCGCGGCGTCGATCCCGGCGTTGTTCGCCGCGCAGGTGGCCCGCACCCCGGATGCGGTGGCGCTGGTGTGCGAGGAGCATTCGTGGACCTACCGCGAGCTGGACGAGACCGCCAACCGGCTGGCGAATCTGTTGGCCGGATCTGGTATCGGTGCGGGACAGCGTGTGGCGCTGCTGTTTTCGCGGTCCGCCGAGGCGATCGTGTCGATTTTGGCGGTGCTGAAAACGGGGGCGGCGTATCTGCCGATCGACCCGGTGGTGCCGGATGCCCGTATCGCCTTCATGCTCGCCGATGCCGCCCCGATCGCCGCGATCACCACAGGCGAGCTGGCCGACCGACTCGACGGACGCGACCTGCTGGTCGTCGATGTCGACGATCCCCGCATCGAGGCCCAACCCAGCACGGCGCTGCCGGCGCCGGCCCCCGACGACATTGCCTACCTGATCTACACCTCCGGCACCACCGGGGTGCCCAAGGGGGTGGCGACCACCCACCACAATGTCACCCGGCTGTTCGACGGCATGGATGTCGGCGTGGAGCTAGCGCCGGGACAGGTGTGGACGCAGTGTCATTCCCTGGCGTTCGACTACTCGGTATGGGAGATCTGGGGTGCGCTGCTGCATGGTGGGCGGCTGGTGGTGGTGCCCGAGTCGATCGCCCGCTCGCCGCAGGACTTCCACGAGTTACTGGTCACCGAAAAGGTCAGCGTCCTAAGCCAGACCCCCTCGGCGGTGGGGGTGCTTTCGCCGAAGGGTCTCGACTCGGCGGCGTTGATGGTGGCCGCTGAGCCCTGTCCGGCCGAGGTGGTCGATCGGTGGGCGCCGGGGCGGGTGATGATCAACGCCTACGGCCCGACCGAAACCACGGTGTACGCGACGATCAGTGCGCCGCTGACGGCCGGGTCGGGCGTGGTGCCGATCGGCTCGCCGGTGCCCGGGGCGGCGCTGTTCGTGCTCGACGGCTCACTGCGGCCAGTGCCGGCCGGTGTGGTCGGTGAGTTGTATGTGGCCGGTACCGGTGTGGGAGTTGGGTATTGGCGGCGGGGTCCCTTGACGGCGTCGCGGTTTGTGGCGTGTCCGTTCACCGCGGGAGCACGGATGTATCGCACCGGGGATCTGGTGTGTTGGCGTGCCGACGGGCAGCTGCAGTATCTGGGGCGCGCCGACGAGCAGGTCAAAATCCGCGGCTATCGCATCGAGCTCGGTGAGGTCCAAGCGGCGCTGAATGCACTGGACGGGGTCGAGCAGGCGGTGGTGATCGCCCGCGAGGACCACCCCGGCGACAAACGCCTCGTCGGCTATATCACCGGACCGGCGGACCCAGCCCATGCACGTACCGCGCTGGCCGAGCGGCTCCCGACCTACATGATCCCCGCGGCGGTGGTGGCACTCGACACGCTGCCGCTGACACCCAACGGCAAGCTCGACACCCGCGCCCTGCCGGCACCGAGCTACGCGGACGTCGATGGGTACCGCGCCCCCGCCACCCCCACCGAGGAAATCTTGGCCGGCATTTATGCCCAGGTGCTCGGGCTCGAGCGGGTCGGGGTCGACGACTCCTTCTTCGACCTGGGCGGGGATTCACTGTCCGCGATGCGGGTGATCGCCGCGATCAACACTTCCCTGGATGCCGGACTTTCGGTGCGCACCTTGTTCGAGGCGCCCACGGTCGCCCAGCTGGCGCCGTGTATCGGCGACGAGGGGGGCCGGCG
Organism: Mycobacterium sp. SP-6446; assembly: GCF_001954045.1. Taxonomy (NCBI): domain Bacteria; kingdom Bacillati; phylum Actinomycetota; class Actinomycetes; order Mycobacteriales; family Mycobacteriaceae; genus Mycobacterium; species Mycobacterium sp. SP-6446. The sequence goes on from NZ_MBEM01000060.1 coordinate 16,451, forward strand.
TCAGCCGCTGGTGCCGGTCGAGCGGCCGGCGAGCGTTCCGTTGTCGTTCGCGCAGAGCCGATTGTGGTTCCTGGACCAATTGCAGGGTCCCTCACCGGTTTACAACATAGCGGCGGCGTTGCGGCTGAGCGGGGCCCTGGATGCCGCTGCGCTGGGTGCGGCGCTGGCCGATGTGGTCGGCCGGCACGAAAGCCTGCGCACCCTGTTCCCCGCGGTCGAGGGGACACCCCAGCAGCTGGTGGTGCCCCCCGAGCGCGCCGAGTTCGGTTGGCACGTCGTCGATTCCACCGGCTGGCCGGCGGACCGGCTTGATGAGGCGATCAGCCACGCGGTGCGTTACAGCTTCGACCTGGCCACCGAGATCCCGTTGCGGGCAGTACTTTTCCGTGTCGCCGACGACGAGCACGTGCTGGTGGCCGTGGTGCACCATATCGCCGCCGACGGCTCGTCGATCACCCCGCTGGTGCGCGATCTGGGCGTGGCCTATGCCAACCGGTGCGCCGGGCGCGCCCCCGACTGGGCGCCACTACCGGTGCAGTACGTCGATTACACGTTGTGGCAGCGCGAGCACCTCGGGGATCTGGCCGACAGCGAGAGCCCCATCGCCGCACAACTGGCCTACTGGGAAGACGCGCTGGCCGGAATGCCCGAGCGCCTGCCCCTGCCCACCGATCGGCCCTACCCACCCGTTCCCGATCCGCGCGGGGCCAGCGTGCCCGTGGAGTGGCCGGCCGAGCTGCAGCAGCGGGTCCGCGATCTGGCCCGCGAACACAACGCGACCACGTTCATGGTCGTTCAGGCCGCGCTGGCGGTGCTCTTGTCCAAGCTCAGCGCCAGCCCCGACGTGGCCGTGGGAATCGCGGTCGCCGGGCGCGGCGATCCCGCGCTCGATGAGCTGGTGGGGTTCTTCGTCAACACGTTGGTGCTGCGGGTCGACCTGGCCGGTGATCCCACAGTCGGCGAACTGCTGGCCCAGGTGCGACAACGCAGCCTGGCCGCCTACGAGCACCAAGACGTCCCGTTTGAAGTGCTGGTGGAACGGCTCAACCCCACCCGATCGCGCAAGCACCACCCACTGATCCAGGTGATGGTGGCCTGGCAGAATTTCGCCGGGCACAACGATCCCGTGGCCGGGTTGAGTTTGGGTGATGTCCAGGTCGCGGCGCTGCCCGTGCGGCTTCAGACCGCCCGCATGGATTTGACCATTTCGCTCGCGGAACGGTGGACCGAGGCCGGTGAGCCCGCCGGGATCAGCGGGGAAGTGGAATTTCGGACCGACATTTTCGACGCGGCCAGAATCCAGGCCCTGATCGAGCGGTGGCAGCGAGTGTTGGTGGCGATCACCGCCGAGACGGGGCGGCGCGCATGACGGCCGATGCGGGGCCGCGGCTTTCGTCGATCGACCTGCACGACGAGGGTGAGCATGACCGGGTGGAGGAGTGGGGTAATCGTGCGGCGTTGACCGCGCCGGCCGCCGCTCCGGCGTCGCTTCCGGTGCTGTTCGCCGCGCAGGCGGCGCGGGCCCCGGGCGCGGTGGCGCTGACCTCTGCAGGCCGCTCCATGACTTACCTGGAGCTCGACGAGGCCGCCAACCGGTTGGCGCACCTGTTGGCCGGCCAGGGAATCGGCCCGGGAAAGTTTGTGGCGCTGCTGTTTTCGCGGTCAGCCGAGGCGGTCGTAGCGATTTTGGCGGTGCTGAAAACCGGAGCGGCGTATCTGCCGATCGACCCGGTTGTGCCGGATGCCCGTATCGTCTTCATGCTCGCCGATGGCGCTCCGGTCGCCGCGATCACCACTGCCGAGTTGGCCGATCGGCTGGACGGGCATGGGCTGCTGGTCATCGATGTCGACGACCCCCGTATTGACACCCAGCCCGGCACGGCATTGCCGGCGCCCGCCCCGGATGACATGGCCTACCTGATCTACACCTCGGGCACCACCGGCACCCCCAAAGGCGTTGCGGTAACCCACCATAACGTCGCCCGGCTATTCGACTCGCTGGACGCCGGCTTCGAGCTGGGGCCGGAAAGCGTGTGGACGCTGTCTCACTCCTTGGCCTTCGACTACTCGGTGTGGGAGATCTGGGGCGCGCTGCTGCACGGCGGCCGGCTGGTGGTGGTGCCCGAAGAGGTGACGCGTTCTCCCGAGGACTTCCATGCCTTGTTGGTCGGCGAGAAGGTCAACGTTTTGGGCCAGACCCCGTCATCGGTGGGGACGCTGTCGCAGCAGGGTCTGGAGTCGGCGGCCTTGCTGATCGCCGCCGAGGCCTGCCCGGCCGACGTGGTGGATCGGTGGGCGCCGGGGCGGGTGATGGTCAACGCTTACGGCCCGACCGAGACGACGATATTGGCGACGATCAGTGCGCCGCTGACGGCTGGCTCGGGTGCGGTGCCGATCGGCTCGCCGGTGCCCGGGGCGGCGTTGTTTGTGCTCGACGGCTCATTGCGCCCGGTGCCGGAAGGTGTGGTCGGTGAGCTGTATGTGGCCGGTACCGGTGTGGGAGTTGGGTATTGGCGGCGGCCGGGGCTGACCGGTTCGCGGTTTGTGGCATGCCCGTTCGGCGGTGCGGATGCGCCGGGAGCACGCATGTATCGCACCGGGGATCTGGTGTGTTGGCGTCCCGACGGGCAGCTGGATTATCTGGGGCGCGTCGACGAGCAAGTCAAGATCCGCGGCTATCGCATCGAGCTCGGTGAGGTCCAAGCGGCGTTGAGCGCACTGGACGGGGTGGGGCAGGCGGCCGCGATCGTCCGCGAGGACCGCCCCGGCGACAAACAGATCGTCGGCTACGTCACCGGCACCGTCGACGTGACCGACGTACGCGCGCGCCTGGCCGAGCGGCTCCCGGCTTACATGATCCCCTCGGCGGTCGTGGCGCTGGATCGAATGCCGTTGACCCCCAACGGCAAACTCGACAAGCGGGCCCTCCCGGCACCCGACTATCAGAACGCGTCCCGCTACCGCGCCCCCTCCAGCCCGGTCGAGCAGGCCTTGGCCGATATCTACGCCCGGGTCCTCGGGCTGGAACGGGTCGGGGTCGACGACTCCTTCTTCGATCTGGGCGGGGATTCACTGTCGGCGATGCGGCTGATTGCCGCCGTCAACACCGCCCTGGATGCCGGTCTTGCGGTGGGCACCTTGTTCGACGCACCGACGGTTGCCGAGCTGGCGCCGCGGATCGGTGAGGACGGGGCCCGCCGTAAACCGTTGGTCGCGGCCGACCGGCCGGCGAGGATTCCGTTGTCGTTCGCCCAGAGCCGGTTGTGGTTTTTGGACCGGTTCGAGGGCGGGGTGGCGACGTACAACATGCCAACCGCGTTCCGGATCGACGGACCGCTGGATGCCGAAGCACTCGGGGCGGCGCTGGACGATGTGATCGCCCGCCACGAAGCGCTGCGCACCATATTCCCCGACGTCGACGGGGTGCCGTGCCAGCAGGTGTTGCCGGCGCAGCCGGGAATGTGGCGGCACAAGGGCGCGGCGGTGCTGTCGCTGCCCGAGCGCGACGTGGCCGGCGAGTTGGTGGCGCTGGCCGGGTATCGGTTTGACCTGTCGACCGAGATCCCCATCCGTGCCCAGATCTATGCCGTGGGCCCCGAGCAGCATGTGGTGGGAATTGTGGTGCACCACATCGCTTTTGACGGCTGGTCGTTGGCTCCCATGTTCCGCGATGTGGCCGAGGCGTATCGGTCCAGGCGAGCTGGCCGCGCCCCCAGCTGGCCCGGTTTGGCGGTGCAGTACGCCGATTACACGCTGTGGCAACGGGATTGGTTGGGAGAGGAGACGGATCTCGACAGTGTGATCTCCTCGCAGTTGGCCTACTGGCGCCAGGAGCTGGCCGGGCTGCCCGAGGTGGTGTCGCTGCCGACCGACCGGGTGCGACCGCCGGTGCCCAGCTACCGCGGTGATCAGGTGCAGGTGCGCATCGACCCCCAGCTGTGGGCGGGGGTCAAGGCGCTGGCCGCGGTGCACAACGCGACGGCCTCGATGGTGTTGCAGGCCGCGTTGGCTGTGGTGTTGCACCGCGCCGGCGCCGGTGAGGACATCGCGATGGGCACGCCGATCGCCGGGCGGTTGGACGAGGCACTCGACGATCTGGTCGGGTTTTTCGTCAACACCTGGGTATTACGGGTGGGCGTCACCTCCGCGCATCGGTTCTCCGACGTCCTGGCGGCGGTGCGGCACAAGGCGCTGGCGGCTTACAACAGCCAGGACGTTCCCTTCGAGCGGCTGGTCGAACAGCTCAACCCGGTCCGCTCCACCGCGCATCACCCGCTTTTCCAAGTGGGCATGGCCTTTATGAGCAATGTGCGCCCCGAGGTAGCGCTGGACGGAGTCAGCGTCGAGCCGCTCGGAGTGTCCACCCAGACGTCCAAGTTCGACCTGGATTTCAACCTGGGTGAGGTGCTTGCCGAGGATTCGGGCGCGCCGATGGCCGCCGGGGTAGTGCTGTACGCCACGGATTTGTTCGAGCGGGCCAGCATCGAGCGGTTGGTCGGCTGGTTTGGCCGGGTGATCGAGGCGGTGGTGACCGATGCCTCGGTGATGGTGGGAGAGGTGTCGTTGCTGGATCGCGGTGAGCGTGATCTGGTGCTGCAGCGGTGGTCTGGCGTCGAGGTGGAGGCGCCCGTTGGGGTGGCGCCGCAGATATTGGCCGCGGCGGTGGCCACCGCGCCGGCCGCGCCGGCGGTCATCGACGGCAGCCGCACGATGTCGTATCGCGAGCTTGATGAGTGGTCGTCGCGCTTGGCGCGGGTGCTGATCGAGGCGGGGGTCGGTCCCGAGCGCGCGGTGGGCGTCGCGATGGATCGGTGTGCGGAGTTGGTGGTGGCCTGGTGGGCGGTGGTCAAGGCCGGCGGGGTCTATGTGCCGGTGGATCGGAGCCATCCCGTCGAGCGCATCGCCGCGGTGCTCGATGCCGCGGGGGCGGTGTGTGTGCTGACCTGTGGCGCCGACCCGATGGCCGGGGCGGGCCCGGTGCTGAGGGTCGACGATCTGGATGTCTCGGGGTACGGCGCGGATCCGGTCACCGACGCCGATCGGTTGGCGCCGCTGCGAGTCGACAACGGCGCGTACGTGATTTTCACGTCGGGCTCTACCGGGGTGCCCAAGGGGGTGGCGGTCAGCCACGCCGGTTTGGCGGGGATGGCCGCAGCGCAACGGACGGTGTTCGGCCTCGGCGCGGATGCGCGGGTGTTGATGGTGGCCGCACCGACCTTCGATGCGTCGGTGTTCGAAATGTTATGGGCGGCAGGATCGTCGTCGGCGGTGGTGGTGGCGCCACCGGACGTGTATGCCGGGCAGGCGTTGACCGAGTTGCTAGAGGACAACCAAGTCAGCGCGGCGGTGGTGACCCCGTCGGTGGTGTCGTCGCTGGACCCGGTCCGCCTGGAAACGCTCGACGCGTTGGCCACCATGGGCGAGGCCTGCCCACCCGAGGTAGTGGCCGCTTGGGCGCCGGGCCGTCGGATGTTCAACCTCTACGGTCCGACCGAGACCACCATCTGGGCTACCTTTGCGCCGCTCGTGGCGCGGCAGCCGGTGAATATCGGCGCCCCCGTAGCGGGCGTACATGCGTGGGTGCTCGACGCGCGGCTACACCCCGCGGCGGTCGGGGTGGTCGGCGAGTTGTATGTCGGTGGGCCGGCGCTGGCGCGCGGCTACGTGGGCCGGGCAGGGTTGACCGCGGAACGGTTCGTGCCTAACCCCTTTGGGGCCCCGGGGGCGCGCATGTATCGCACCGGAGACCTGGCGCGCTGGACCCCCGCCGGCGCCCTGGAGTATCTGGGCCGCGCCGACACCCAGGTCAAACTCCGCGGGCAGCGCATCGAGCTGGGCGAAATCGAAAACACCCTCCTGGCCAGCCCGCAGGTCACCCAGGCCGCCGCCGCCGTACACGAAACCGCCACGGGTTCGCATTTGGTCGGCTACGTCACCTTCGACGACACCGCCACCGTCGAGGACGATGCCGAGGTCGTCGAGGGGTGGCAGCGGCTCTACGACGAGCTCTATGGCGCCGAAGGACAAGCGCCGGAGTTGGGCATGGACTTTCGGGGCTGGAACAGCAGCTACACCGAGCAGCCGATTCCGATCGAGGAGATGGCCGAGTGGCGCGCGGCCACCGTGGATCGGATCCGCGCGCTGCGGCCACGGCGGGTGTTGGAGATCGGCGCCGGGTCGGGGCTGGTGCTCTCGCAGGTCGCTCCCGCGTGTGAGCGCTATGTGGCCACCGACATGTCGGCGGCGGCGATCGAGAACCTGCGTGCGGCGGTGGCCGCACAGCCGTGGGGTGATCGGGTGGAATTGCTGTGCCGGCCTGCGCATGTCACCGATGCGCTGCCGGACGGATATTTCGACACCATCGTTTTGAACTCGGTAATCCAGTACTTCCCTAACGCCGCGTACTTGCGCGAGGTCATCGACAACACCATGAGGTTGTTGGCGCCGGGCGGGGCCCTCTTTCTCGGTGATGTCCGCAATCACAGCCTGCAGGGCGCGTTGCAAACCGGGATCGCGCTGGCCCGCACCGAATCCGCCGACGCCGCCGACATCCGTCAGCGTGTCCAGCGCGCTGTGCTCGGTGAACCCGAATTACTGTTGGCCCCAGAGTTTTTCACCGCCTGGGCCGCCGACCATCCCGCGGTGGCCGGGCTTGACCTCGAAGTCAAACGCGGGGTGGCCGACAACGAACTGACCCGGTATCGCTACGACGTCACCGTCTACAAGACGCCCGCAGCGGTGCGCTCGGTGATCGCCGCGGATAGCTGGGCGTGGGCCCGGTGCGCCGGGCTCGACGGACTGCGGGACCGGTTGACATCACAACGTCCGGGCGCGGTTCGGGTCACCGGGATTCCGCGTGCCGGGCTGATAAGCGAGGTCCGCCTCGAGGCCGGCCTGGCCGCGGGGTTGTCCGTCACCGACGCGCTGGCCGATGCCGCCGCCACCGCCGATGCCGTTGTGCCCGAAGCGTTGTACCGCCTCGGTGAGACCACCGGATACCGGGTGGCGGTCACCTGGGGCAACCCACCGGGCACCCTGGACGCGGTCTTCCTCGCACCCGCCGACCCCGACCAGCGCGCCGCGGTGACCGACGTGTATCTGCCCCCGGCCGGGGCGCCCCAAGGCGGCGCCTGCGCCAACGATCCGCAGACCAACACCAAACTCGGCACCGTGCGCCAATGGCTCAGCGCATGGTTGCCCGACTACATGGTGCCGGCCCAGATCGTCGTGCTCGACGAGTTCCCGCTAACGTCGTCGGGCAAGATCGACCGTAAAGCTTTGCCGGCGCCGATTTTTGGTTCCACCGCGTTTCGGGCGCCGCAGACCCAGACCGAAAAGATCATCGCCGAGGTGTTTGCCGAGGTGTTGGGCGTTGCCCGGGTCGGACTCGACGACGATTTCTTCGCCCTGGGCGGGGATTCGCTGATCGCCACCCGGGCGAGCGCGCGCCTGCAACTGGCCCTGGGCCGACAAGTGCCGGTACGGTACCTGTTCGACGCCGCCAAAGTCGGAGATCTGGCCGATTACCTGCACTACCACCGCGGGGGCCCTGCCCGCCGGCGGCTTGAGGCGACGGCGCGGCCACCCCGAATCCTGCTGTCCTACGCCCAAAACCGGCTGTGGTTCCTGGACCAATTGCACGGGCCCTCACCGATCTACAACATGCCGACCGCGTTCCGGATCGGCGGGGCGCTGGACGTCGACGCGTTGCGCGCGGCGCTGTCCGATGTGGTGGCCCGCCACGAGAGCCTGCGCACCCTGTTTCCCGCGACCGACGGGATACCCCGGCAGGTGGTGGTGCCCGCCGAGCGGGCCGACTTCGGGTGGGACGTCGTCGATGCCACCGGCTGGCCGGCGGATCGGCTGGGCGAGGCCATTGCTGCCGCGGCTCGTCATCCGTTCGATCTGGCCGCCGAGATCCCGTTGCGGGCAAGGCTTTTCCGCGTCGGCGAGGACGAGCATGTGCTGGTGGCCGTGGCCCACCACATCGCCGCCGACGGCTGGTCGGTCGCTCCGCTGGTGCGTGATCTGGGTGTGGCCTATGCCAGCCGCTGCGCGGGACACGCTCCCGACACGCCGCCGTTGACGGTGCAGTACGTCGATTACACGCTGTGGCAGCGCGAGCACCTCGGCGATCTCGACGATCCCGACAGCGCGATCTCCGCGCAGCTCGCCTACTGGCAGGAAGCCCTGGCCGGGATGCCGGACCGGCTGCAGCTGCCCACCGATCGGCCCTACCCGCCGGTCGCCGATTACCGCGGCGCCAGTGTGGCCGTCGACTGGCCGGCGCAGCTACAGGAGCAGGTCGCCCGGATAGCCCGCGAGCACAACGCGACGAGCTTCATGGTCGTGCAGGCGGCCCTGGCGGTGCTCCTGTCCAAGCTCAGCGTCAGCAGCGATGTGGCGCTGGGCATCGCGATCGCCGGACGTGACGACCCCGCGCTCGATGAACTGGTCGGCTTTTTCGTCAACACCTTGGTACTGCGGATCGACCTGGCCGGTGACCCCACCGTCGCCGAGCTACTGGGCCGGGTCCGACAGCGCAGCCTCGCCGCCTACGAACACCAAGACGTGCCCTTCGAGGTGCTCGTCGATCGGCTCAACCCGACACGATCGCTGACCCATCACCCGCTGGTTCAGGTCATGCTGGCCTGGCAGAACCTGCCCGGGCAGGGCACCAACCCGGCCGCAGAGCCGGCCCTGGGGGATCTGCAGGTTAGCCCATTGCCCGCCGAGACCCACACCGCCCGAATGGATCTGACGTTTTCGTTGGCCGAGCGCTGGAACGAGGCCGGGGAGCCCGCGGGGATCGGCGGGCTGGTGGAGTTTCGCACCGACGTGTTCGATGCGGCCACCGTTGAGGCGTTGGTTGAGCGTTGGCGGCGGGTGTTGGCGGCGATCACCGCCGAGCCCACCCGGTCGTTGTCGTCGGTGGATGTGCTCGATGCCGCCGAGCGGGCCCGCCTTGATGGCTGGGGTAACCGTGCGGTCTTGAGCGCGCCGGCGGCCGCGGGGGCGTCCATTCCGGAGTCGTTCGCCGCCCAGGCGGCGCGCACACCCGATGCGGTGGCGCTGACATGCGGGGAGCGTTCGTGGAGTTACCGCGAGGTCGACCAGGCGGCCAACCGGTTGGCGCACCTCTTGGCCCGCCACGGGGCGGGCCCGGGACAGTCTGTGGCGCTGCTGTTTTCGCGGTCGGCCGAGGCGGTCGTGGCGATGTTGGCGGTGCTCAAATCTGGGGCGGCTTACCTGCCGATCGACCCGGCACTGCCGACGGCGCGCATCGAGTTCATGCTCGGCGACGCCGCACCGGTTGCCGCGCTCACCACCGCCGGGCTGGCCGAGCGGCTCGACGGGCGCGGGCTGCTGGTCATCGACATCGACGAACCCGGCATCCAGACCTATCCGTGCACCGGCCTGCCCGCACCGCAATCCGACGACATCGCCTACCTGATCTACACGTCCGGTACCACCGGGACGCCGAAAGGGGTGGCGGTCACTCACGGCAACGTCACTCGACTGTTAGAGACGCTGCATGCCGGCATGCCAGGGACCGGCGTGTGGTCCCAGTGTCATTCGCTGGCCTTCGACTACTCGGTGTGGGAGATCTTCGGTGCGCTGCTCGGCGGTGGGCGGCTGGTGGTGGTGCCCGACGCGGTGGTGCGCTCACCCGAAGACCTCTATGCCTTGCTCGTCACCGAACAGGTCAGCGTCTTCAGCCAGACGCCGTCCGCGTTTTACGCACTGCAGGCCGTCGATGCGGCAGCACCCGAACCGGCACAGCAGCTGAAGCTTGAAACGGTGGTGTTCGGCGGGGAAGCGCTGGAACCGAAACGTCTTGGGCCGTGGCTGCACAACCATCCGGGATCGCCCCGGATGGTCAACATGTACGGCATCACCGAGACGACGGTGCACGCCTCGTTCCGGGAGATTGTCGACGGCGATGTCGAAAGCAACGCCAGCCCCATCGGTGTGCCGCTGGCCCACCTCGGCTTTTTCGTGCTGGACGGCTGGTTGCGCCCCGTGCCGGCGGGGGTGGCCGGGGAGTTGTACGTGGCCGGCGCCGGGCTGGCGTGTGGGTATCTGCGCCGGGCGGATTTGACGGCGTCGCGGTTTGTGGCTTGCCCGTTCTCCGGAGCGCCAGGAGCACGCATGTATCGCACCGGGGATCTGGTGCGTTGGGGGGCCGATGGTCAGCTGCGGTACGTCGGCCGCGCCGATGAACAGGTCAAGATCCGCGGCTACCGCATCGAACTCGGTGAAATCCAGGCAGCATTAAGCGGTTTGGCCGGGGTGGAGCAGGCGGTGGTGATCGCCCGCGAGGACCGTCCCGGCGACAAGCGCCTCGTCGGATATGTCACCGGAACGGTGGATCCGGTCGGGATCCGCGCGCAGCTGACCGAGCGGGTGCCGGCGTATATGGTGCCGGCCGCGGTGGTGACGTTGGAGGCGCTGCCGCTGACCCCCAACGGCAAACTCGACACCCGGGCCCTGCCGGCGCCGGACTATGCGGACGCCGATCGCTATCGCGCCCCTGCCACCCCCACCGAGGAGATTCTGGCCGGCATTTACGCCCAGGTGCTCGGGCTCGAGCGCGTCGGGGTCGACGACTCGTTCTTCGAGCTGGGCGGGGACTCACTCTCGGCGATGCGCTTGGTCGCCGCCGTCAACGCCAACCTGGAGGCCGGGCTTGCGGTACGCGCCGTGTTCGAGGCGCCCACCGTTGCCCAGTTGGCGCCCCGCATCGGTGGAGACGCGGATCGGCTGGGGCCGGTGGTGCCGGTTGAGCGGCCCGCGGTGGTGCCGTTGTCGTTTGCGCAGAGCCGGTTGTGGTTCCTGGACCAGTTGCAGGGGCCGTCACCGATCTACAACTTGTCGGTGGCGTTGCGGCTGGGCGGGCGCCTTGATGCCGACGCGTTGGGTGCGGCCCTGGCCGACGTGGTCGACCGGCATGAGAGCCTGCGCACGCTGTTCCCGGCGCCGGACGGGATACCCCGGCAGCTGGTGGTGCCGGCAGACCGGGCCGACTTCCGCCTCGAAGTCATCGATGCCACCGGCTGGCCGGCAGAGCGGCTGGGCGAAGCCATCGGCGCGGCGGCGGGTCACAGTTTCGATCTGGCCGCCGAGATCCCGTTGCGGGCAACGCTTTTCCGCGTCGGCGAGGACGAGCATGTGCTGGTGGCGGTGGTCCACCATATCGCCGCGGATGGCCTCTCCATCGCCCCGTTGGTGGGCGACGTGGGGGTGGCGTACGCCAGCCGGTGTGCCGGCCAAGCCCCCGGGTGGGCGCCATTGGCGGTGCAGTATGTCGACTACACGCTGTGGCAGCGTGAGCAGCTAGGGGACCTCGACGATAGCGAGAGCCCCATCGCCGCGCAGCTGGCCTATTGGGAACGGGCCCTGGCCGGGCTGCCCGAGCGCCTGCAGCTGCCTACGGATCGGCCCTACCCGCCGGTTGCCGATCACCGTGGCGCCAGTGTGGACGTGGAGTGGCCGGCCGAGCTGCAGCAGCGCGTGCGTGATCTCGCCCGCGCGCACAACGCGACCAGCTTCATGGTGGTTCAGGCCGCGCTGGCGGTGCTGCTGGCCAAGCTCAGCGCCAATAGCGATGTGGCAGTGGGGATCACGATCGCCGGGCGGCGTGACCCCGCGCTGGATGACTTGGTCGGGTTCTTCGTCAACACCTTGGTGCTGCGCGTCGGCGTGACGGGCGATCCGACCGTAGCCGAGCTGGTGGACCAGGTGCGCCAGCGCAGCCTGGCCGCCTACGAGCACCAAGATGTGCCCTTCGAGGTGCTGGTGGATCGGCTCAATCCGACCCGGAGCCTGGCCCATCACCCGCTGATCCAGGTGCTGCTGGCCTGGCAGAATTTCGCGAAGCAGGACACCGAACCCGAGGGCTCGGCCTTCGGCGATTTGCGGGTCACGCCGCTGCCGGCGCGCACTCAGACCGCCCGCATGGACCTGGTATTCACCTTGGCCGAGCGTTGGGACAAGGCGGGCGAGCCTGCCGGGATCCGCGGGGCGGTCGAGTTTCGCACCGACGTGTTCGACCCAGCCAGCATCGAAACGCTGATCGACCGGTTGGAGCGGGTATTGGTCGCGATGACCGCCGATCCCGCCCGGCGGATCTCCTCGGTGGACCTACTCGAAGAGGGCGAGCGCACCGGCTTGGATCGGTGCGGTAACCGGGCGGCGTTGACCGCGCCGGCAGACACAACGGGGTCGATTCCGGCGCTGTTCGCCGCCCAGGTGGCGCGCACACCCGAGGCGGTGGCGCTGGTGTGCGGGGGGCGCTCTTCGACATACCGCGAGGTTGACGAGGCGTCGAATCGGTTGGCGCACTTGCTGATTGGCCAGGGCGTAGGCCCGGGGCAGCGGGTGGCGCTGGTGATGTCGCGCTCGGCCGAGGCGATCGTGTCGATCTTGGCGGTGCTGAAAACCGGGGCGGCCTATCTCCCGATCGACCCGATGGTGCCGGCGACACGGGTGCGGTTCATGCTCGACGACGGCGCGCCGATCGCCGCGCTCACCACCACCGAACTGACCGACCGGCTGGACGGCCTTCAGTTGCCGGTCATTGATGTCGACGACCCCCGCATCGATGTCCAGCCCAGCACGGCGCCACCGGCGCCGGCCGCCGACGACATCGCCTACATCATCTACACGTCGGGCACTACCGGTGTTCCCAAGGGCGTGGCGATCACCCACCGCAACGTGACCCAGCTGCTGGAGTCGGTGGACGGCGACGTCGAGCGCGCGGGCGTGTGGACGCAGTGGCATTCGTTGGCCTTCGACGTCTCGGTGTGGGAGATGTGGGGCGCGCTGCTGGACGGGGGACGGCTCGTCGTCGTGCCCGAAGAGATCGCCCGCTCGCCGCAAGACTTCCACGCCTTACTCGCCGCTGAACAAGTCACCGTCCTCAGCCAGACCCCATCGGCGTTCTACGCGCTGCAAACCGGCGAGGCCCTGCAACCTGAGGTGGGACGGCAGCTGAAGCTCGAGACCGTGGTGTTCGCCGGCGAAGCGCTGGAACCACAGCGGCTTCGCACCTGGCTCGACAACCACCCCGGACTGCCGCGGCTGATCAACATGTACGGCACCACCGAGACGACGGTGCACGCCTCGTTCCGCGAGATCGCCGACGAAGACGTCGAGGGCAGCGCGAGCCCCGTCGGGGCACCGTTGGTCCGTCTCGCCTTTTTCGTGCTCGATGCGTGGTTACGTCCGGTGCCGACCGGTGTGGTCGGCGAGCTGTACGTCGCCGGTGCCGGTGTGGGAGTTGGGTATTGGCGGCGGCCCGGACTGACCGGTTCGCGGTTTGTGGCATGCCCATTCGGCGGCGCGGGTGCGCCGGGAGCACGCATGTACCGCACCGGGGACGTGGTGAGTTGGGGCGCCGACGGGCAGCTGCGGTATCTGGGCCGCGCCGACGAGCAGGTCAAGATCCGCGGCTACCGCATCGAACTCGGCGAAATCCAGGCGGCACTAAGCGATTTGGCTGGGGTGGAGCAGGCGGTGGTGATCGCCCGCGAGGACCGCCCCGGCGACAAGCGTCTGGTGGGTTATGTGACCGGGAACGTCGATGTCACCGGCATACGTGCGCAAATGGCCGAGCGGCTCCCGGGATACATGATCCCCGCGGCGGTGGTGGCGCTGGACACCTTGCCATTGACGGTCAACGGCAAACTCGACAAGCGGGCCTTGCCGGCACCGGAATACAGCGACGTCGATCGTTATCGCGCGCCGTCGGGCCCCACCGAGGAGATCCTGGCCGGTATTTATGCCCGAGTCCTCGGGCTGGAGCGGGTCGGGGTCGACGACTCCTTCTTCGACCTGGGCGGGGATTCGCTGTCGGCCATGCGGGTGATCGCGGCGATCAACACCGGTTTGGATGCCGGCCTTGCCGTGCGCACCTTGTTCGACGCGCCCACGGTGGCCGAGCTGGCACCGCGGATCGGTCAGGATGGCGACCGGCGCAAGCCATTGGTCGCGGGGGCGCGGCCGGCACGGATTCCATTGTCGTTCGCGCAGAGCCGGTTGTGGTTCTTGGACCGCTTCGAGGGCGGGGTGGCGACCTACAACATGCCGATCGCGTTCCGGATCAACGGGCCGCTGGATATCGAGGCGCTCGATACCGCACTGGACGATGTGATCGCCCGCCACGAAGCGCTGCGCACCATATTCCCCGACGTCGACGGTGTGCCCTGCCAGCAGGTGTTGCCCGCTCAGCCGGGAATGTGGCGGCGCGGCGGCGCGGCGGTGGTGTCGTTGCCGGAGCGCGAGGTGGCCGGCGAGTTGGTGGCGTTGGCGGGGTATCGGTTTGACCTGTCGGGCGAGATTCCGATCCGTGGACAGATCTATGCCGTAGGCCCCGAGCAGCATGTGGTCGGGATGGTGTTGCACCACATCGCTTTTGACGGATGGTCGATGGCACCGATGGTCCGGGATGTGGGCGTCGCATATGCCAGCCGGTGCGCGGGGCAAGCCCCCAGCTGGCCTGACTTGCCGGTGCAGTACGCCGATTACACGCTGTGGCAACAGGATTGGCTGGGAGATGAATCCGATCCCGAGAGCGTGATCGCCGCGCAGTTGGCGTACTGGCGCCAGGAGTTGGCCGAGCTGCCCGAGGTGGTGTCGCTGCCGACGGATAGGGCCCGCCCGTCGCTGGCCAGCTACCGCGGCGATCAGGTGCCGCTGCGCATCGACGCGCCGCTGTGGGCGGGGCTCAAGGCACTGGCGGCGACGCACAACGCGACGGCCTCGATGGTGTTGCAGGCGGTGTTGGCGGTGGTGTTGCACCGCGCCGGCGCCGGTGACGACATTGCACTGGGCTCGCCGATCGCCGGGCGGTTGGATCCGGCCCTTGATGAACTCGTCGGGTTTTTCGTCAACACGTGGGTGCTGCGCGTGGATGTCAAACCCGCGCAGCGGTTCTCCGATGTGCTGGCGCGGGTGCGGCACAAGGCGCTCAACGCCTACAGCAACCAGGACGTCCCGTTCGAGCTGCTGGTCGAGCGGCTCAACCCGGTGCGCTCCACCGCGCATCACCCACTGTTCCAGGTGCTCCTGGCCTTCCAAAACAACGTGCGCCCCGAAGTGGCGCTGGACGGGGTGAACGTCGAGCCGTTGGCGGCGTCCACGGGTACCTCCAAGTTCGACCTGGACATCGACCTCAGGGAGGTGCCCACCGAGAATGCGGGCGCGCCGGCGGCCGCCGGAGTGGTGACCTACGCGACGGACGTGTTCGACCGGGCCAGCATCGAGCGATTGGTCGGCTGGTTTGGGCGGGTGATCGAGGCGGTGCTGGCCGACGCCTCGGTGGCGGTGGGGCAGGTGTCGTTGTTGGATCGCGGTGAACGCGATCTGCTGCTGTCGGGGTGGTCCGGTGCCGGTGTAGGAGCGCCGGTAGGGGTGGCGCCGCAGCTGTTGGCCGCTGCGGTGGCCGCCGGCCCGGATGCGGCGGCGGTGATCGACGGTTCCCGGCAGCTGTCGTATCGCGAGCTTGACGAGTTGTCGACACGGTGGGCGCGGGCGCTGATCGAAGCGGGGGTGGGACCCGAGCGCGCGGTGGGCGTGGCGCTGGATCGGTGTGCGGAGTTGGTGGTGGCCTGGTGGGCGGTGCTCAAGGCCGGCGGGGTGCATGTGCCGGTGGATCGCGCCCATCCGGTCGAGCGGATCGCCACGGTGCTCGACGCGGTAGGCGCGGTGTGCGTGCTGACCCGCGGTGCCGAGGAGGTGGCCGGGGCCGGGGCGCGCCCGGTGCTGCGCGTCGACGATCTGGACGTATCCGGGTATTCCGCGGATCCAATTACCGATGCCGATCGGCTGGCGCCGCTGGCGGCCGATAACACCGCGTATGTGATCTTCACCTCGGGGTCCACCGGGGCGCCCAAGGGGGTGGCGGTGAGCCACGCCGGTCTGCTGGGTTGGGTGGCGGCGCAACGCGCCGCGTTCGGGTTGGGCGCCGATGCGCGGGTGCTGATGGTGGGCGCGCCGACCTTTGATGCGTCGATGTGCGAGTGGTTGTTGGCTGTGGGGCCGGGGGCGGCGTTGGTGGTCGCGCCGGCGCAGGTGTATGCCGGGCAGGCGTTGACCGATCTGCTGCAGGACCAACAGGTCAGCGCGGCCGTCTTGACCCCGACGGTGCTGTCAACATTGGATCGGGGCCGCCTGGACAAACTGGACACACTGATCGCCGTCGGCGAAGCCTGCCTGCCGGAGTTGGTGGCCGGCTGGGCGCCGGGCCGGCGGATGTTCAACGCTTATGGCCCCAGCGAGACGACCATCTGGGTCACCTGTGCGCCGCTGACGGCGGGGCAGCCGGTGCGCATCGGCGCTCCGATCCCGGGGGCCTGCACGCTCGTGCTCGATATGCGGTTGAACCCCGCGCCGATCGGCGTGGTGGGCGAGCTGTATGTGAGTGGGCCCGCGTTGGCGCACGGCTACGTCGGCCGGATGGAGTTGACCGCGGAACGGTTCGTGGCCAACCCCTTTGGGGCACCGGGGGAGCGGATGTATCGCAGCGGTGATCTGGTGCGCTGGACGCCCGATGGCACGCTGGAGTATCTGGGCCGTGCCGACACCCAGGTCAAGCTGCGCGGGCAGCGCATCGAGCTGGGCGAAATCGAAAACACCCTGCTGGCCTGCCCCCAGGTCATCCAGGCCGCCGCCGCCATGCACCACGGCAGTACCGGCTCGCATCTGGTCGCCTACGTCACTCTCGAGCACAACGCCACCGCCGATGACGACGCCGAGGTCGTCGAAGAGTGGCAACACCTGTACGACGAACTCTATGGCGCCGAGGGCGAGGCGCCGGAGTTCGGCATGGATTTTCGGGGCTGGAACAGCAGCTACACCGAGCAGCCGATTCTGCTGGAGGAGATGGCCGAGTGGCGCGCTGCCACGGTGGATCGGATCATGGCGCTGCGGCCGCGGCGGGTGTTGGAGATCGGCGTGGGTTCGGGGCTGTTGTTGTCCCAGATGGCCCCGCACTGTGAGCATTACGTCGGGACCGATTTCTCGGCGGTGGTTGTCGACCGCCTGGCTCGGTCGCTGCGGGAACTGCAGACTGAATGGCGTGATCGCGTCGAGCTGCTGACCCAGCCCGCCGATGTCACCGGAACTTTGCCGCACGGTTATTTCGATACCGTCGTGCTCAACTCGGTGGTGCAGTACTTCCCCAACGCGACGTATCTGCGCGAGGTCATCGACAACGCGATGGATCTGCTAGCCCCGGGTGGGTCGGTGTTTCTCGGTGACGTGCGCAACCATGCCTTGCAGGGCGCGTTGCAAACCGGGGTTGCGCTGGCACGCACCGACAGCGCCGATGCCGCCGAGATCCGCCAACGCGTCCAGCGCGCGATGCTCGCCGAGACCGAATTGCTGTTGGCGCCAGAGTTTTTCACCACCTATGCGGCCGAGAATTCGGCGGCGGCCGGGGTTGACATTCAGGTCAAGCGTGGAACGGCCGACAACGAACTGACCCGGTATCGCTACGACGTCGTCATCCACAAAACCCCCGCGGCCGTGCGTTCGCTGGCCGACGCCCCCCGTTGGGCATGGACGCATTGCGCCGGAGTACGCGACCGGTTGATCTCGCAGCGCCCCAACATGATTCGCGTCACGGGGATACCCCGTGCCGGGGTGATCGGCGACGTCCACATCGAAGGTGCCCTGGAGGCCGGGCTACCTCTGGAGGCAGCCCTCGCCGAAGCCGCAGCCACAGCGGATGCCGTCGTCCCCGAAGAGTTGCACCGTCTCGGTGAAACCGCCGGATACCACGTCGCCGTGACCTGGGGCGCCCAACCGGGCACCCTGGACGCGGTCTTCACAGCACACTCCGGCGCCGAGCGCACGGCACCGCTGACGGATCTGTATCTGCCCTCCACCGAGGCCGACGATCCCGTCGCGTACGCCAATGATCCGCAGACCAACACCAAGCTCGGCGCGGTGCGCCAGCGGTTGAGCGCGTGGTTGCCCGATTACATGGTGCCCGCACACATCGTGGTGCTCGAGGAGTTCCCGTTGACCTCCTCGGGCAAGATCGACCGTAAAGCGTTGCCGGCGCCGGTGTTTGCCGCCACCGTCTTCCGGGCGCCGCAGACCCAAACGCAAAAGATCATTGCCGAGGCGTTCGCCGAGGTATTGGGTATGGCCCGTGTCGGGCTCGACGACGATTTCTTCGCCATGGGTGGCGATTCGCTGACCGCCACCCGCGTCAGCGCGCGACTGCAACTCGGACTTGGCCGGGAAGTGCCGGTGCGGTATCTGTTCGACGCCTCCACCGTCGCGGGTCTGGCCGAGTATCTGCACCACCACCGCGGCGGCCCCGCCCGTCCGCCGTTGCGGGTGATGGCGCGCCCAGACCGGGTTCCGTTGTCGTTCGCCCAAAACCGGTTGTGGTTCCTGGATCAGTTGCAGGGCCCCTCGCCCGTCTACAACATGCCGACCGCGTTCCGGATCAGCGGGTCGCTGGACGTCGAAGCGTTGGGCGCGGCGCTGGCCGATGTGGTGGCCCGCCACGAGAGCCTGCGCACCCTGTTCGCCGCAACCGACGGCATACCCCAGCAGATAGTCATCCCCGCCGAGCGGGCCGACTTCGGATGGGACGTCGCCGATGCCACCGGCTGGCCGGCGGAGCGGCTGTATGAGGCCATCGACGCCGCGGTGCGGCACAGTTTTGATCTGACTGCCGAGATCCCTTTGCGGGCAAGGCTTTTCCGCGTCACCGCTGCCGAACACGTGCTGGTGGTCGTGGTGCACCATATCGCCGCCGACGGCTGGTCGGTGCGGCCGCTGGTGGCTGACCTGGGTATGGCCTACGCCAGCCGGTGCGCGGGGCGCGCTCCCGGGTGGGAGCCCTTGGCGGTGCAGTACGTCGACTACACCCTGTGGCAGCGTGATCACCTCGGCGATCTCGATGATCCCCACAGCGCGATCGCCGCGCAGCTGTCCTACTGGGAGCAGGCCCTGGCCGGCCTTCCCGAGCGGCTGCAACTGCCCACCGATCGGCCCTACCCGCCGGTGGCCGACTACCGCGGCGCCAGTCTCGAGGTCAATTGGCCGGCCGGGCTGCAGCAGCAGGTGGCCAGGGTGGCCCGCGAGCACAATGCGACCAGCTTCATGGTGATCCAGGCCGCCCTGGCGCTGTTGCTGTCTCAGCACAGCGGCAGCCCCGATGTGGCGGTGGGGATCGCGATCGCCGGGCGCCGCGACCCGGCGCTCGACGGGCTGGTCGGGTTCTTCGTCAACACCTTGGTGCTGCGTGTCGACCTGGCCGGGAATCCCACCATCGGCGAAGTGCTGGCCCAGGTGCGGGCGCGCAGTTTGGAGGCGTTCGAACACCAAGACGTGCCCTTCGAAGTGTTGGTCGAGCGGCTCAACCCCAACCGGAGTCTCGCCCATCACCCGTTGGTCCAGGTGTCGCTGTCGTGGCAGAACCTTCCCGGGCAAGACAACCCAGCCGCCACCGAGGCGGGCTTGGGTGACCTCGAGGTCGCCCCGCTGCAGGTGGACACCCGGACGGCCCGCATGGACCTGACACTCTCACTCGGGGAACGCTGGAACGACGCCGGTGAGCCCGCCGGGATCAGCGGGACCGTCGAATTTCGCACGGACGTGTTCGACGAGGAAACCATCCACGGGCTCGTCGAGCGCTGGCAGCGGGTGCTGGCGACGATCACCGCCGACCCCACCCGCCGGCTCGCGTCGGTGGATCTGCTCGATGAGGTCGAGCACGCCCGCCTGGAGGGGTGGGGTAACCGCGCGGTGTTGACCGCGCCGGTGAGTGCGCCGATGTCGATACCGGCATTGTTCGCCGTGCGGGTGTCGCAGATACCGGACGCGGTGGCGCTGGTGTGCGGGGAGCGCTCATGGACCTACCGCGAGCTGGATGAGGGCGCCAACCGGCTGGCGCATCTGTTGGCCGGCTCTGGTGTGGGCCCGGGACAGTATGTGGCGCTGCTGTTTTCGCGGTCGGCCGAGGCGATCATCGCGATTCTGGCGGTCCTGAAAACCGGCGCGGCCTACCTGCCGATCGACCCGGTCATCCCGGCGGCCCGCATCGCCTTCATGCTCGCCGATGCCGCCCCGACCGCCGCGATCACCACCGGCGAGCTGGCCAACCGATTCGCCGGGCATGAGCTGCGGGTCATCGACGTCGACGACCCGCGCATAGACGCCGGGCCCAGCACGGCGCTGCCCCTGCCCGCTCTCGACGACATCGCTTACCTGATCTACACGTCGGGCACCACCGGGGTCCCCAAGGGGGTGGCGGTCACCCACCGCAACGTCACCCAGCTGCTGGACACTCTGGACGCGGGCCTGCCGGTGGCGGGGGTGTGGACGCATAGTCACTCGTTGGCGTTTGACGTTTCGGTGTGGGAGATCTTCGCTCCTCTGTTGCGTGGTGGTCGGCTGGTGGTGGTGCCCGAAGAGGTGGCCCGCTCACCGCAGGACTACCACGCCGTGCTGGTCGGTGAAGAGGTCACTGTCTTGACGGAGACCCCGTCCGCGGTGGGGGTGTTGCCGACCGCCGGTTTGGAGTCGGTGGCATTGGTGATGGCCGGTGAGGCTTGCCCCGCCGAAGTGGTGGATCGCTGGGCGCCGGGGCGTGTCATGGTCAATGCCTACGGCCCGACCGAGACCACGATGTGCGTGGCGATCAGTGCGCCGCTGGCGGCCGGGTCGGGCGTGGTGCCGATCGGCTCGCCGGTGGCCGGGGCGGCGCTGTTCGTGCTCGACGGGTTGTTGCGCCCGGTGCCGGCGGGTGTGGTCGGCGAGTTGTATGTGGCCGGCGCCGGCCTTGCGTATGGATACGTGGGCCGGGCGGGGTTGACCGGCTCGCGGTTCGTGGCGTGCCCGTTCTCCGCGGGAACGCGGATGTATCGCACCGGGGACCTGGTGTGCTGGGCCCCCGACGGGCAGCTGCACTATCTGGGGCGCGCCGACGAGCAAGTCAAGATCCGCGGCTATCGCATCGAGCTCGGCGAAGTCCAGGCCGCGCTAAATGCACTCGACGGTGTCGAGCAGGCGGTGGTGATCGCCCGCGAGGACCGCCCCGGCGACAAACGCCTCGTCGGCTATGTCACCGGTACCGTGGCCCCGGCCGAGATACGGGCCGCGCTGGCCGAGCGGCTTCCGGCCTTCATGATCCCCGCGGCGGTGGTGGTACTCGAGGCTTTGCCCTTGACGCCCAACGGCAAGCTCGATACCCGGGCCCTCCCGGTGCCCGAGTACGCCGGCGTCGGGTATCGCGCGCCGGCCACCCCCGCCGAGGAAATCTTGGCCGGCATCTACGCCCAGGTGCTCGGGCTCGAGCGGGTCGGGGTCGACGACTCGTTCTTCGACCTGGGCGGGGATTCGCTGTCGGCGATGCGGGTGATCGCCGCGATCAACACCGGGATGGGTGCCGGCGTTTCGGTGCGCGCCTTGTTCGAGGCACCCACGGTGGCCCAGTTGGCGCCGCGTATCGGTGAGGGTGGGGTTCGGCTCGAGCCGTTGGTGCCGGTCGAGCGGCCCGCGGTGGTCCCGTTGTCGTTCGCGCAGAGCCGATTGTGGTTCCTGGACCAATTGCAGGGTCCCTCACCGGTTTACAACATCGCGGCGGCGCTGCGACTGAGCGGGCGTCTGGACACCGACGCATTGGGTGCGGCGCTGGCCGACGTGGTCGGCCGGCACGAAAGCCTGCGCACACTGTTCACCGCACCCGCAGGCGTACCGCAGCAGTTGGTGGTACCCCCCGAGCGGGCCGAATTCGGTTGGGACGTCATCGATTCCACCGGCTGGCCGGCGGACCGGCTGGGTGACGAAATCGGCGCGGCGGTGCGGCACAGCTTTGATCTTTCTACCGAAATCCCGTTGCGGGCACGGCTTTTCAGAGTCGGCGGGAACGAGTACGCGCTGGTGATTGCCGTGCACCACATCGCCGCCGACGGCCTGTCGCTGCGGCCCCTGGTCCGTGATCTGGGCGTCGCGTATGCCAGCCGGTGCGCTGGGCAAGCCCCCGACTGGGCGCCGTTGCCGGTGCAGTACGTCGACTACACGCTGTGGCAGCGCGCGCAGTTCGGTGACCTGGACGACCGCGAGAGCCCCATCGCCGCACAGCTGGCCTACTGGGAAGACGCCCTGGCCGGGATGCCCGAACGCCTGCAGCTGCCCACCGATCGGCCCTACCCGCCGTTTGCCGATCAGCGCGGCGCCAGTGTGGCCATCGAGTGGCCGGCCGAGCTGCAGCAGCGGGTGTGCGATCTGGCCCACGAGCACAACACGACCAGCTTCATGGTGGTTCAGGCGGCGCTGGCGGTGCTGTTGTCTCGGCTCAGCGCCAGTCCCGATGTGGCGGTAGGGTTCCCGATCGCCGGGCGCCGTGACCCCGCGCTGGACGAGCTGGTGGGCTTTTTCGTCAACACGTTGGTGCTGCGGGTCGACCTGACCGGCGATCCCACCATCGGCGAAGTGCTGGCCCAGGTGCGACAGCGCAGCCTGGCCGCCTACGAACACCAAGACGTGCCCTTCGAGGTGCTGGTCGAGCGGCTCAACCCCAGCCGAAGCCTGACGTTCCACCCGGTCGTCCAGGTGTTGTTGGCCTGGCAGAATTTCGCCGGGCAGGACACCGTCCCCGCCGGGCGGAGTTTGGGCGACGTCGAGGCCACGCCACTGCCGGCGGACACCCGCACCGCCCGCATGGACCTGATGTTCACCGTGGCCGAACGCTGGAGCGAGGCCGGGGAGCTCGCCGGGATCGGCGGGGCGGTGGAATTCCGCACCGACATTTTCGACGCGGAAACCATCGAAACGCTGATCGAGCGGTTGGAGCGGGTGTTGGTGGCCATGACCGCCGACCCCGCGCGGCGCCTGTCGTCGATGGACCTGCTCGACGAGCCCGAGCGCGCCCGGTTGCGTGACATCGGTAACTGGGCGGCGTTGACCGCGCCGGCTGTCACCTCGGCGTCGATCCCGGAGTTGTTCGCCGCGCAGGTGGCGCGCGCCCCGGAGGCGGTCGCGCTGAGCTTTGGCGGTCGTTCCGTGACTTACCGGCAACTCGACGAGGCCTCCAACCGGTTGGCGCACCTGCTGGCCGGCCGGGGCATCGGCCCGGGACAGTCTGTGGCACTGCTGTTTTCGCGTTCGGCTCAGGCGATCGCGGCGATCTTGGCGGTGCTCAAAACCGGGGCGGCCTATCTGCCGATCGACCCGGCACTGCCCGGGACCCGGATCGAGTTCATGCTGGCCGATGCCGCGGCCGTGGCGGTGCTCACTAGCGGCGCGCTGGGCGACCGGCTGCAGCGATGCGATCTGCCGGTCATCGACGTCGACGACCCCCGCATCGACACCTACCCATGCACCGGCTTGCCTACCCCGGCCGCCGACGACATCGCCTACATCATCTACACGTCGGGCACCACCGGCACCCCGAAAGGCGTTGCCATCACCCATCACAACGTCACCGAGCTGATGGCGTCGATGGATGCGGGTCTGGCGGCGCCGGGGCAGGTGTGGGCGCAGTGGCACTCCTATAGCTTCGACATCTCGGGCTGGGAGATCTTCGGCGCGCTCCTCCACGGTGCGCGGCTGGTCGTGGTGCCGGAATCGGCGGCCCGCTCACCGCTGGACCTTCGTGCCTTGCTGGTCGCCGAAAAGGTCAGCGTCCTAAGCCAAACGCCAACCGCTGCCGCAGTGCTGTCGCCCGAGGGTTTGGATTCGGTGGCCTTGCTGGTGGGCGGCGAGCCCTGCCCGGCCGAAGTGGTCGACCGCTGGGCGCCCGGGCGGGTGATGATCAACGAATACGGCCCGACCGAGACGACGATGTGGGTGGCGACCAGTGCGCCGCTGACACCCGGGTCGGGTGTGGTGCCGATCGGCTCGCCGCTGCCCAGGGCGGCCCTCTTCGTGCTGGATGGTTGGTTGCGTCCGGTGCCGTCCGGCGTGGTCGGTGAGTTGTACGTGGCCGGTGCGCAGGTCGGGTGCGGGTACTGGCGGCGGCCCGGTTTGACGGCGGCGCGGTTCGTCGCCTGCCCGTTCGGCGGGCCGGGGACGCGCATGTATCGCACCGGGGACCTGGTGCGCTGGCGCCCCGACGGTCAGCTTGACTATCTGGGTCGCGTCGACGAACAGGTCAAGATCCGCGGTTATCGCATCGAGCTGGGTGAGGTCGGGGCGATGCTGGCGGCCCATCCCCGGGTGGCGCAGGCGGCGGTCACCGCCCACGCGGCCACGCCCACACCGGATGCGGCTACCGACACGCTGTTGGCCGGCTATGTCGTACTGGATCAGCAGATGAAACTGGTCCGAGAGCCCGAGCGGGAAGCGCGGCTGGTCGAGCAGTGGCAGCGGGTGTGGGGCGACGTGTACTCGGGATCGGAGCCCGAGGCGGCCGCGCCCGCGGAGTTTGGGGAGGACTTCGCGGGCTGGAACAGCAGTTACACCGGGGCGCCGATCCCAGTGGAGGAGATGCGGGAATGGCGCGCGGCCGCGGTGGAGCGGATCCGCGGATTGGGCGCGGCCCGGGTGCTCGAGATCGGGGTGGGCGCTGGGTTGCTGCTTTCTCAGCTGGCCCCGGATTGCGTCGAGTATTGGGGTACCGACTTGTCCGCGCCGACGATCGAGAAGTTGCGGGCGGCGGTGGCGTCGCAGCCTTGGGCGGATCGGGTTCGGTTGCGGGTGCAGACGGCGGATGTGGCCGATGGGCTGCCGCAGGGGCATTTCGATGTGGTGGTGCTCAACTCGGTGGTCCAGTACTTCCCGAGCGCGGGCTATCTGCTCGACGTCCTGGCGGTCGCGATGCGCCTGCTGGCGCCGGGCGGGGCGGTGTTCGTCGGCGACGTGCGCAACCTGTCGTTGTTGCGGGCCTTCACCACCGGGATTATGTGCGCCGACGCGACCACCGGCGAGGACATGGCCGAGGTGATGCGGGCGCGGGTGCGCCGGGAGATGCTCGCCGAGCAGGAATTGTTGTTGGCGCCAGAGTTTTTCGCGGCATTACCGCGCAGTCTCGCCGATATCGCCGCGGTGGACGTGCGGCTCAAGCGGATGCGTGCGGTCAATGAACTCAGCGCGTACCGCTATGACGTGGTGCTGCACAAGGCGCCGGTGGCGCTGCGCTCCGTTGCCGACCTGCCGGCACAGCCGTGGCAGCGATTCGAAAGCCTGGCGGGCCTGGCCGACTACCTGCGCTCGGAGAACCTGCCGGAGTTGCGCATCACCGGGGTGCCCCATGGCGCGACGTGGCCCGATGTGGCGCTGACGGACGCGTTGGCCCGAGCCGGTGATCGGGTGCCGGTCAGCGCGTTGGGTGCCGGTATCTCCGCGCCCGATGCGGTGTTGCCGCACCAGTGTCATCAGTTGGGGCGGGAGCTGGGTTACGCCGTCGCGGTGACCTGGTCGCCCGAGGCCGGTCTGGTGGACCTCATCTTGACCCGCGCGGCCGAGACCCCTGACGGTATGCCGCGGGCGGCGTTGTCGGATCTGTATTTGCCGGCCGCCGAGGCCGATTCTCTGGCCGGTTACGTCAACGACCCGGCGGTGATCGAGCGAGTGGCCGAGCTGCGCGGTTTCGTGGCGGAGCGGTTGCCGGAGTTCATGGTGCCGGCGGCGATCACGGTGGTGGACTCGTTGCCGTTGACGGTCAACGGCAAGCTCGACCGGCGGGCGTTGCCGGCCCCCGAGTTCGTCAGCGCGGTGGCCTATCGGGCGCCGCGCGATCGACGCGAAGGGGTGCTGGCCGCGCTGTTCGGCGAGATTCTCGGCGCGGCGCGGGTCGGCATCGACGACGGATTCTTCGATCTGGGCGGGCATTCACTGACCGCGACGCGGCTGATCGCGCGCATCCGGGCCGAATTGGGTGTCGAGGTCCCGATCCGGGTGCTGTTCGACGCGCCCACCGTGGCCGGGTTGGTCGAATGGATGAGAACCCATGGCGGGGAACGCGTTACAGCGCCGTTGACCCCGCAACAACGGCCCGCGGTGATCCCGTTGTCGTTCGCCCAGCAGCGGTTGTGGTTCCTGGATCAGCTGCACGGACCCTCCCCGGTTTACAACATGGCGACCGCCTATCGAATCACCGGCACGCTTGATGTCGACGCGTTGGGCGCGGCGCTGAGCGACGTGGTGGGCCGCCAGGACAGCCTGCGCACCCGGTTCCCGTTGAGCGACGGCGTACCCCAGCAGGTGATCGTCCCCGCTGAGCGGGCCGACTTCGGGTGGCAGATCATCGACGCGACCGGCTGGCCGGCGGACCGGCTGGGTGAGGCCGTCGGCGCCGAGGTGCGTCACTCGTTTGATTTGGCGAGCGAGATCCCGTTGCGGGCAAGGCTTTTCCGCGTCGGCGACGACGAGCATGTGCTGGTGGCCGTGGTGCATCACATTGCCGCGGACGGCTTGTCGATTGCCCCGCTGGTGGGTGATCTGGGGGCGGCGTATGCCAGCCGGGCCGCCGGCCACGCCCCCGGGTGGGCGCCGTTGGCGGTGCAATACGTCGACTACACGCTGTGGCAGCGCGACCAACTTGGTGATCTCGATGACCCGCACAGCCGCATCGCCGCGCAGCTGGCCTACTGGCAGGATGCCCTGGCCGGGATGCCCGAGCGCCTGCAGCTGCCCACCGACCGGCCCTACCCCGCGGTTGCCGACTACCGCGGCGCCACGGTGGCCGTGGAGTGGCCCGCGGGGCTGCAGCAACGAGTGGCCCGGGTCGCGGCCGAACACAGCGCGACCAGCTTCATGGTGATCCAGGCCGCCCTGGCAGTGCTGCTCGCCAAGCTCAGCGCCAGCAGCGATGTGGCGGTCGGATTCCCGATCGCCGGGCGCGGCGACCCCGCGCTGAACGAACTGGTGGGGGTTTTCATCAACACCCTGGTGCTGCGCGTCGACCTGGCCGGCGATCCCACCATCGGCGACGTGCTGGCCCAGGTGCGACGGCGTGGCCTGGCCGCCTACGACCACCAGGATGTGCCCTTTGAGGTGCTCGTCGAACGGCTGAACCCCACCCGAAGTCTCACGCATCATCCGCTGATCCAGGTGATGTTGGCGTGGCAGAACCTTCCCGGGCAGAGCACCGACCCCGGCGGCATCGCCTTGGGTGACCTCGAAGTCGCCCCGCTGTCAGCCGACACCCAAACCGCGCGCATGGACCTGACATTTTCCCTGGCCGAACGCTGGAACGAGGCCGGTGAGCCCGCCGGGATCAGCGGGGCGGTGGAATTCCGCACCGACGTGTTCGACGCGGAAAGCATTGAAACGCTGATCGAGCGGTTGGAGCGGGTGTTGGCGGCGATCACCACCGATCCGGCCCGACGGCTCTCGTCGGTGGATCTGCTCGACGCCGGTGAGCGTGCCCGCCTGGCGGGGTGGGGCAATCGGGCGGTGTTGACGGCGCCCGCGGCCACGTCGGCGTCGATCCCGGCGTTGTTCGCCGCGCAGGCGGCGCGTGCCCCCGAGGCGGTGGCGCTGGTGTGCGGTGCGGCCTCGTTGACCTACCGCGAGCTCGACGAGGCGTCTAACCGGTTGGCGCACTTGCTGATTGGCCACGGCGCGGGTCCGGGACGGCGTGTGGGTGTGCTGTTGCCACGGTCGACCGAGGCGATCGCGGCGATTCTCGCGGTGCTCAAAACCGGGGCGGCTTATCTGCCGATCGACCCGGGCCTGCCGGCGGCCCGCATCGGGTTCATGCTCGATGACGCCGCGCCGATCGCCGCGATCACCACCGCCGGGCTGGCCGAGCGGCTGGACGGACGCGGTGTGCCCGTCGTCGATGTCAACGACCCCGCCGTCGGCACGCAACCCGGCGCGGGGCTGCCGGCGCCGGCCCCCGATGACATCGCCTACCTCATCTACACCTCGGGCACTACTGGTATCCCCAAGGGAGTGGCCGTCACCCACCGCAACGTCGCCGAGCTGCTGGCGACACTGGACTCGGCGCTGGAGTTGTCGGCCGCGCAGGTGTGGACGCAGTGCCATTCCCTGGCCTTCGACTACTCGGTGTGGGAGATCTTCGGTGCGCTGCTGCACGGTGGGCGACTAGTGGTCGTACCCGACGAGGTGATCCGTTCTCCGGAAGACCTCCATGCCTTGCTGGTAACCGAACAAGTCAGCGTGTTGAGCCAGACGCCGTCGGCGTTCTACGCCCTGCAAACCGCCGACGCGCTCGCCGCCGAATCCGGACGCCAGCTGAAGCTCGAGACGGTGGTGTTCGGCGGTGAGGCGCTGGAACCACAACGCCTCCGGCCCTGGCTAGCCAATCATCCGGGATCACCGCGGCTGATCAACATGTATGGCATCACCGAGACGACGGTGCACGCCTCGTTCCGCGAGATCGTCGGCGGTGACGTCGAGAGCAACGCCAGCCCGATCGGGGTGCCGCTGGCGCACCTCGGCTTCTTCGTGCTCGACGGGTGGTTGCGTCCCGTCCCGGCAGGTGTGGTCGGGGAGTTGTACGTGGCCGGGCGCGGACTGGCATGCGGGTACGTGGGCCGGCCGGGATTGACGGCAACGCGATTTGTCGCCTGTCCATACGGCGCGGCCGCGGGCACACGGATGTATCGCACCGGAGATCTGGTGCGGTGGACCGCCGATGGGCAACTGCACTACGTGGGCCGTGCCGACGAGCAGGTCAAGATCCGCGGGTATCGCATCGAACTCGGTGAGGTCCAGGCCGCACTTGGCGCGATGGACGGGGTGGAGCAGGCGGTGGTGATCGCGCGCGAGGACCGCCCCGGCGACAAGCGGCTGGTCGGCTATGTCACTGGCACCGCCGACCCCGGTGCGGCGCGTGGCGCTCTGGCCGAGCGTCTACCCGCCTACATGGTGCCAGCCGCGGTGGTGGTGCTGGAAGCGCTGCCGCTGACGGTCAACGGCAAACTGGACACACGAGCCCTGCCCGCACCGGAATACACCGGCGTGGGGTATCGCGCCCCGGCTACCCCCACCGAGGAGATCCTGGCCGGCATCTACGCCCAGGTGCTCGGACTCGAGCGGGTGGGCGTCGACGACTCGTTCTTCGACCTGGGCGGCGATTCACTATCGGCGATACGGGTGATCACCGCGATCAACGCCAGCCTGGATACCCACGTTGCGGTGCGCACCTTGTTCCACGCGCCGTCGGTGCGAAGTTTGAGTCAGCAGCTGGGCAGACCCGGCAGCTCGGTGGAGATAGTCCCCGTCGAGGTCCTCAAGGAAGGTGCCGGTGTCCCGCTGTTCTGCATTCATCCCGGGGCCGGGATGAGTTGGGCGTATCAGGCGCTCGGCAGTTTCCTGGACTGCCCGATCATCGGGATTCAACAGATCCTGCAGGACGGAGAAGCCGAACCGCGATCGATTCGCGATATGGCGAAAAACTACGCCGACCGGATCCAAAGAATCTGCCCTGCCGGGCCGTACCACCTTCTCGGCTGGTCATTCGGCGGCGTCGTCGCCCACGAACTCGCCGTCGAGCTTCGGCGGCGCGGATGCGTAGTCGCACGTCTTGTCCTGCTCGACGCTCAACCCCGTCTCGACGACCGCGTCGCGCTGCCAAGCGATGCTTTGGACAGGCAGCAGATCCTGGCAGAGGTCTTGCGGCTCTATGGCATTGATATGCCAGAACAGGATCCGTCGCTTACCTACGAGCAGTTAGCGGAACTGGCGCGCGAACGAGCGGCGGTCGAATTTCCTCAATATAAACAGCTGCTGGATCCGCTGGTTGAAAACCTGGATTTGCTCGTTCGAAACGTCGTTGACAACAGGACGTTGCAGCGAGCTCACGAACCCGCCGTTTTCGACGGTGACATGACCATATTTTCCGCGGCGCAAGACGAAAGCGATAAGAGTTCGTCTGCTCTGCAGAGTTGGCGCCCTTATGTCACCGGCGACGTCACTGAGTACGCGACGGGCTGTGCACATGCGGTCATGCTGAGTCCCGAATCGCTCAGCAGCTATGGCGAGCAACTCAAATCTTCGTTGGAAGGCGGTCTCTGATGTTTACGGATGTCGTTCAGAAGTACTACGTGGCGGTTGATAACGCAGATGTCGACGGCCTGGTCGCTCTCTTCGAAGCCGACGCCGAATACTCCCGGCCCGGCTATGCGCAGCTGCGCGGAAGAGACGCGATCCGGTCCTTTTACGTGGATGACCGCATCATCGAGTCGGGCATGCACAATATCGAGTCGATCGTTTCTGATTCCGACGTAGTTGCTGTCGAAGGCTCGTTCAGCGGAACCGTACGCGGGGGAGCCGCTGCAGAAGTCGAGTTTGCCGACTTCTTCTGGCCTGGCCCAAACGGGCTGATAAAGAAACGACGGACGTATTTCTACGCGCCGCTGGTATAAATCTCATCAGGTGGAGCAAAATGTCGGTGGATCAGGAAGTAGCGCTTGTGTCCGGGGGCTTTCGCCTCGACGTGTCCCCGTCGCGGGTGTCGGACTCTAAGCGGGCTAAAATTTTGGCCGACCCCGGGTTCGGGCGTTTTTTCTCCGACCATATGTCGATCATTTACTGGGATGCGAACAAAGGTTGGCATGGGGCCTGTATAACGCAGCTCAAACCGTTCACCATTCATCCGGCGTCCGTTGTGCTGCACTATGCGCAGGGAGTCATCGAGGGCCTGAAAGCTTATGGCCGGGCAGACGGCAGCGTTTGGCTGTTCAGGCCGCTGCTCAATGCTCGTCGCTTCCGCAAATCGGCTGCCAGGCTGGCCCTTCCAGAGCTGCCCGACGACCTGTTCCTCTCGAGCCTGATTTCGCTGGTGCAGGTGGACCGCGCGTGGGTGCCCGCGAATGATCGTGAATGCAGCTTGTATCTCAGGCCTTTCATGTTCGGTGCAGAAGTGGCACTCGGGGTCCGGCCGAGTCCGTGCGTGACCTATGCGGTCATCGCCAGCCCGGCAGGGCCATATTTTCCAGGCGGAACCGACGGAATGCGGCTGTGGGTAGGGAAGTACCCGCGCGCCTGGGAGGGCGGCACGGGCAGCGTCAAGTTCGGCGGTAACTATGCGTCGAACCTCGTGGCAGACATTGAAGCTCGGGAGTATGGCTGCGATCACGTTCTGTTCCTCGACGATGATGGCAATCTGCAGGAATCGGGCACGATGAATATTTTCGTCATAACCTCTGACGGCGAGCTTGTCACTCCGCGCCTGGGCACGATTCTCGACGGGGTGACACGGGCGAGCATTCTTTCGCTGGCGCCCGCCCACGGGTTGGCCCCGAACGAACGCAAATTTTCGTTCGAGGAATTGAAGCGGGGCTGCATTTCCGGCAAGATTCGCGAGGTCTTCGCGGTGGGGACGGCGGCAGTCGTGAACCCCATCGTCGGCTTCAAGGGCCCCAAGTGTGAATTTGTGGTGTCCGACGGTTTGCCAGGACCGCAGAGCCAAGCGCTACGCGACCACCTCCTCGACATTCAATACGGTCGACGACCGGACCCGTACGACTGGATGGTTGAAATCCCCGAACTGGCAGAACTGAAAGGCGAGGATCCGCGATGATATTCGTGCTGGCCTGCTATGGAACTCGCGGCGATGTCGAGCCCGGCGTCGCCGTCGGCCGTGAGCTACAGCGCCGGGGGCATGAAGTGCGCATGGCCGTGCCTCCGGACATGGTGGGCGACACCGAGGCAGCCGGGTTTGCCGCGACCGCCTACGGGCTGGACACGCAGACGTGGATGGACGTGCACCGTGACCTGTGGACGTGTCTATCCCGCAGCCCGTGGAGGATCCGGGAGCTGATCGGCTTGGGACGCGAACTTTGGCAGCTCTTCATGCGCTGCTGGCGGGAGGCGAGCGCGACGCTGAGATCGCAGGCGGACGGGGCCGACCTGCTCATCACCGCCCGGACGTTGGAGGAGCCCGCCGCCAACGTGGCAGAGCATTACGGCATTCCGTTGGCCACGCTGCATTACGCGCCGGCGCGGGCCCACGGCCAGGTCATCCCATTCCTGCCGTCGGTATTCGGGCGCTCCATCATGACTTTCAACGAGTGGCTGGTGTGGCGCGGGACGAAAAGGGTGGAGGACGCGCAGCGGCGTGACTTGGGCCTGGCGAAGTCAACGCGCACCTCGTCGCGGCGGATCGCCGAACGCGGATCGCTGGAAATCCAGGCCTACGACGAGGTCTGCTTTCCCGGGCTGGCAGCCGAATGGGCGAACTGGAATGGCCAGCGGCCGTTTGTTGGCGCGCTGACGATGGAGTTGCCGACGGACGCCGACGACGAGGTCGCGTCGTGGATTGCCGCGGGCACACCGCCGATTTACTTCGGCTTTGGCAGCATCCCCGTCGAATCTGCCGCCCGCACATTCGAAATGATCAGCGCGGCCTGCGCGCAGCTAGGCGAGCGAGCGCTGGTTTGCTCCGGTGGGACCGACTTCAGCAACATCCCCGATTTCGAGAATGTAAAGTTGGTGCGCGCGGTGAACCACGCGGCCGTCTTCCCTGCGTGCCGCGCGGTCGTCCACCATGGCGGCGCGGGCACCACGGCGGCCGGGCTGCGCGCCGGAGTCCCCGCCTTGATCCTCTGGACGGCGGCCGACCAGCCGTACTGGGGAACTCAGGTCAAACGGCTGAAGGTCGGTACTGCCCGGCGCTTTTCGGGCACGACCCAGCGATCACTGGTCGGCGACCTGCGCACCATCCTCGACCCCGACTACGCCGCGCGGGCCCGCGAAATCGCCACTCGGATGACCAAACCCGCCGAAAGCGTCGCAACCGCCGCCGATTTGCTGGAGAGCTTCGCCCGCTCGCGGCGTGCGGGTTGAGCCCTGCGGCCGGTTTGAGGATGCCGCTGGCCTGTTAGCCGGCAGCTTAGATGGCACCAATGCCGTGGGCCACCAGCGTGGCCCCAACGATGGCGGCGATGGCTATCAGGATCTTCGGACGGTGAGCCAACGCCCAGTTGTGTAGCAGTTGGAGTGCCGCATGGGTTTTCGCTGGCTTGGCCAGATAGCTGATGAGGATGACCTCTTCAAGCGCGAATATCCCGAAGACGAACGCAATGGCGACGCCGAACTGCATGCCGATCGAGGCTCCCGAGGCCACGATAATAGCGTCGACGATGAGAACCGCTTCGAGTGACGGCGCCGACGAGATGCCGACCACGAATGCAACCCACAACGACCCGCCTTGCCAAATATTGCCTGCCCAGCGGATCAGCCGCCGGATTGGAGATCCGCCCTCCGTTGGCGCATCCTGCGTGCGACCGAGCAGCCGTGAAATCGCACTCGGTGGATTCGAGTCCAGCACTAGCGTCGACGTGTTGCCGCCGGCTGCCGGCACGGTTGCGCGCTGACGCGCCGAGAAGCGTACTGCCATCAGGGCGGCGATCAATAGCGCTAGCACACCCACGCCCGTTTCAATCTGCCGGGCAATGGAGTTCGCGACGGTGCCCGGGGTGTCCACATCTTTCGTAAAAGAAGCAAATGTCGGGGTGATGTGCAGCACGACTAGCGGAACCAGGTAAGACGGAAGATTTGCCGTAATGCAGCCGACCCAGTAGACAAACAAGTTTTGCAGGGGACGCGACCGGGAGATCAGGAGCAGGATGACGGCGAGACGCACCGGATGGAACGTCACGAAAAGTGCGAATCCCAGCAATGACCCCCACATGGCCAGAACCCTACCTTGTCGGCTTTTGCCTGTTGGCTATTTCCGAGGGTGCGTTCGGGGCGAGCTGGCGCATGATCCCGTATCGCGCGTGGAAATTGCGTTACACCGGCGCGTCGCGTGTTCGCATCGCACAGCTCGCCGTACCTACAGCCGTCCCTTCCCAGCGGTTCACACAATTCTGATGGGAATGACTCCAATCCAGCGGGCAATTTCTTCGGCAGTTTCGCGACTGGTGCCGGTCCGGTGGCAGTCCCTTGAGCTCGCACCCGGTTTGCTCGTGCCCGTTGGGATTGCGCGTTGGAGCGGAACTCTTCGGCGAACGGGCTGCGCCAGGCCGAGGTGGTCGACTCCTCGATCGCCCAGGTGGCAATGACGACGCCATTTTGCACGTGTGGAACATATCGACAAATCCACCCCGCGGCCCTGAGTCTGCGCGGCGAGGGCGCTTTCCCAACTTTTCTGGATTTCATTTCGACAGCGGGAGTTGCGGGTTAGGCTCCCTGGTGGCTGACGGGCAGGCTCCCCGGCTTTCAGCTGACCGCGCACGACACGTGACAGGCGAGGATCGCGCGATGAAATTTGTGCTAGCAAGCTACGGAAGTCGTGGCGATGTCGAGCCTTGTGCCGCCGTCGGCCGTGAGTTGCTGCGCCGCGGGCATGAAGTGAAGGTGGCCGTGGCGCCTGATTGGGTTAGCTTCGTCGAGTCGGCTGGGCTTACTGCAGTCCCCTACGGACTGGATTTGCGGGCCATCATGGAAGCACAGCATGACTTTTGGAGGTATTCACTCCGCAACTTCTGGAGGATTCAGGATCGGATCAGGTCGTGGCGCGAACTTTCGGAGGTTGTTACCCGGTGTTGGGCGGAGTTCCGCACGACGCTCAAGTCGCTGGCGGATGAGGCCGACCTGCTAGTGACCGGCATGGGCTTCGAGGACGTCGTTGCCGACGTCGCGGAGTATTACGACATTCCGTTCGCCACCCTGCATTACTTGCCGCTGCGGGCCAACGGCCAGCTCCTGCCATTCCTGCCGGCGCCGTTGACTCGCTCCGCGATGACAGCGTTGGACTGGCTGAGTTGGCGCGCATCAAAACAGCTCGCGGACGCGCAGCGTCGTGAACTGGGCCTGCCGAACGCCACCGGCCCCGTGTTTCGACGGATCGCCGAACGTGGATTGCTGGAAATCCAAGCCTACGACGAGGTTTGCTTTCCCGGGCTGGCAGCCGAATGGGCGAAATGGGACGGCCAGCGGCCTTTTGTCGGCGCGTTGACGATGGAGCTGCCGACGGATGCCGACGATGAGGTCGCGTCGTGGATTGCCGCGGGAACCCCGCCGATTTACTTCGGTTTTGGCGGCGTGCCGGTCGAATCTCCCGTCGACACGCTTGCCATGATCGGCGCGTCTTGCGCGGAGTTGGGGGAGCGGGCGTTGGTTTGTGCCGACTGGACTGACTCCGGCAGCCTCCCCCGCTTCCAGCACGTCAAGGTTGTGGCCGGGGTCAACCATTCGGCAATGTTTCCGGCCTGCCGGGCCGCGGTGCACCACGGTGGTGCGGGCACGACGGCCGCGGCACTGCGCGCCGGGATCCCCATGTTGATCCTTTGGAAATGGGGCGATCGGCCGTTCTGGGCGGCACAGGTCAAACGCCTGAAAGTTGGCTTCGGGCGCCGCTTTGCGAGCACTACTCAAAAATCTCTGGCCGCGGACCTGCGCACCATTCTCGCCCCGCAATACGCCTCCCGGGCCCGCGAGGTTGCGACCCGGATGACAAAGCCCACCGCCAGTGTTGCGGCCGCCGCCGATCTTGTGGAGAACCTCGCCCGGTACAGGCGTGTTGGCTGATGGGCGAAGGCGGCCATTGGGATGATGAGTACCGGCGAACTGTCGCTCATGCGCCGCGGCTTGCGCGAAGGGGGTAACTAAAGACATGACCAATGTGCAGCCGTCCCTAAGGGACATGAAGCGGCTCAAATTGCGCGGACTCCGCCAGCTGCTGTTGAAGGGAACCTTCCCCGCGGAACGCTCGAGTTCAGCCGCCGAGCTTCTATACCTTGTGCAGATGGTGCAGCGCACAAACGCGCGCCTGGTCGCAGAGATTGGCTTCAACGTCGGCTACTCGAGCTACGCAATGCTCGCCGCCAGCCCCGACTTGACGGTGGTGTCCTTCGATTTGGGAAATCACGGTTCGACGCGGGCAGCCAAACAGCTGATCGACAAAAATTTCCCCGGCCGCCACACCTTGATCTGTGGCGATTCCCGCGAAACCGTGCCGGAGTACGCGAAGCGCCACCCGGGGCTGCGGTTCGACCTGGTATTCATCGACGGCGGCCATGACTACGAGGTGGCTAAGGCCGACCTGTTGAACATGAAGAGCTTGAGCTCTGAGCACACCGCGGTGGTCATGGACGACGTCGTTCCATGGCTGAGATATGGCAAGGGGCCTGCGCGAGCATGGGCAGAGGCCATTGAAGGTGGCGTCGTATCCCAAGAAGAGATCTTCAAAGACGGGCGACCCGTCGATTTGCTGCAGCCTCCGGGCGTGCGGGCGTGGGCACTGGGCCGGTACGTCGGTTAGAGCGTGCGGCGGCGAAAGCGCCGAACAGGCGTGGTCACTCGCCCTCGGCGGGCGTTAGCCTTTCGCAGAGCAGCTCCGCCAGACCGCGAATGGTGCCAATGGTGGTGAAGTCGGTGGGATTGATCCGTATTCCGGTTTCCGTCTCGATGCGGGTGCGCAGTTCAAGCGCGCCCAGCGAGTCGATGCCGTACTCCGAGAGTGGCCGGTCCGGATCGATGCTGCGATGCAAGATCAGGCTGACCTGATCGGAGATCAGGCGCCGCAGCCGGGTGGGCCATTCCTCGAGCGGCAGCTCGCTGAGCTCGGCGCGCAGCTTGCTTGTGCCCGTTGGGTTTTGTCCGTTGGAGCGGAATGCTTCGGCAAACGGGCTGCGTTGCGCGAAGCTGGTCAACCACGGGGCGCCGGTGATCGGTGCATACCCGGTATAGCCTCGGTCGTGGCGCAGCAGCGCTTCGAACGCATACGCGCCCTCCTCGGGAGCGATAACGCCGTCGGCGCCCTCCGCCAGCGGGGCGGCGCGCCCGACCTGCGCCCATGCGCCCCAGGCGATCGCGGTCGCCGGCAGGCCTTGAGCCCGGCGCCACAGGCTGAAGGCGTCCAGCCAACTGTTGGCCGCCGCGTAGGCGCCCTGCCCGGGCGAGCCAACTAGCGCGGCCGCCGAGGAGAACCAGCAGAACCAGTCCAACGGCTGGCCGGCGGTGGCCGCATGCAGGTTCCACGCACCGTAAACCTTTGGCGCCCAGTCACGCTCGATGAGCTCATCGGTGATATTCGTC
This sequence comes from Mycobacterium sp. SP-6446, assembly GCF_001954045.1. Classification (NCBI taxonomy): domain Bacteria; kingdom Bacillati; phylum Actinomycetota; class Actinomycetes; order Mycobacteriales; family Mycobacteriaceae; genus Mycobacterium; species Mycobacterium sp. SP-6446. Next base: position 53,372 of record NZ_MBEM01000060.1, read on the forward strand.
AGTGTCGCATCCTCGATCACCGCCGCGGCATGCAGCACACCGCGCAGCGGAAGGCCGGTCGCGGTCGCGACTGTCACCAACCGCTCTGCCGTCCCGTCCGCGGCGATATCGCCACACTCCACCACGACGTCGGTACCGGTGGCGCGGATGCGTTCGATGGTCTGCGACGCATCGACGGTTGGTTGCGAGCGCGAGCACAACACGAGACGCCCGCAGCCTGCCGTCGCCATCTTCTCGGCCAAGAACAGCCCCAGGCCCCCCAGCCCGCCGGTGACGATGTAGGCGCCGTCGGGGCGGAAGACCCGAGTCTGGCCCGGCGGCACCACCACGCGGCTGGACCCGGCGTGCGGAACGTCGAGCACGAGCTTCCCGGTGTGCTGGGCCCCGCTCATCAACCGAATGGCCGTAGCGGCGTCCGCAAGCGGGTAGTGCGTGCTCTGCGGCATCGGCAAAACGCCGTCGGCGGTGAGCCGGTACACCGTTTTCAACAGCTCCTGCAGCCGCTCGGGATGGCTGTAGGACAGCAATCCTAGGTCGACGCCGTAGAAGGCGAGGTTGCGCCGGAACGGAAAGAGCCCCAGCCGGGTGTCGCCGTAGATGTCGCGTTTGCCGATTTCGACGAATCGTCCACCGAGCGCGAGCAATTCGAGACCGGCGCGTTGGGCGGCGCCGGTAACCGAATTGAGGACGATGTCTACGCCATATCCCTGGGTATCACGGCGTATTCCCTCGGCGAACTCCAGGCTTCGCGAGTCGTAAACGTGCTCAATACCCATGCCGCGCAGCAGGTCTCGGCGCTGCTCGCTGCCGGCGGTGGCGAAGATCTCGGCACCCGCGGCCCGGGCGATGGCAATCGCCGCCTGGCCCACGCCGCCGGTCGCGGAATGGATCAACACCTTGTCGCTGCCGCTGATGCGGGCCAGGTCGTGGAGGCCGTACCACGCGGTGGCGTGCGCGGTTGTCACCGCGGCCGCCTGGCCGTCGGAAAGACCGGCCGGCACCGATACGGCCAGGCGCGCGTCGCAGGTGATGAACGTACTCCAACAGCCGTCGGCGCATAGGCCTGCGACGTGATCGCCCACCTTGTGGCCGGTCACGTCGGGCCCGACCGCGGTGACGACACCGGCGAAGTCGGTGCCGAGCTGCGGGAGTCGCCCCTCGAAGGCTGGGTAGCGTCCGAACGCCAGTAACACGTCGGCGAAGTTGATGCTGGACGCGCTGACCGCGACCTCGATCTGTCCGGGCCCCGGCGGAATCCGGTCGCAGGCAACGAGTTCCATTGACTCCAGGTCGCCCGGTGTACGGATCTGCAGACGCATCCCGTCGCTCTCATGGTCGGCGACGGTCGTGTGCCGTTCCTCCGGCCGCAGGGGAGTCGAACGCAAACGCGCCGTATACCACTGGCCGTTTCGCCAGGCGGTCTCGTCTTCGTCGGATCCGCTGAGCAGTTGCTGCGCCAGGTGCTCGCTGTCGGTGTCGGCGTCCAGGTCGATCTGGGTGGCGTGCAGGTGCGGATGCTCGGCGCCGATTACGCGCAGCAAACCCCGCAGCCCGGCCTGCTCGAGGTTGGGCCGGTCGCCGGCCAGCACCGCCTGAGCGCCGCGGGTGACGACGCACAGGCGCGGCGGCTGGCCGGCGATGTCCGGCAATCCGCGGGCGATACGCACCACATGCTCCACGTACTCGCGGCCAAGCAGCGGGGAGTGGTCGTCGGAGTGACCGTTTTTGGGTCCGGCGAGGATCACCACGCCGGTGAATCCCGCTGCGCGCAAA